>NZ_JBEOXS010000011.1:0-168886 GCF_040296705.1 Streptomyces sp. NPDC002055 | reverse complement strand
GGTCCGGCTATCTGCTGTGGGGCGTGGCCGACGGCATCGACCTCGCGGCACCCGCCGTCCGCGACCGGGCCGCCGCGCCGTGTCCGGGGCACGCCCGGAGCCGCCGCACGCGGTGAAGGTGACGCACTTCACTCATAATCGTGGTGTGTGGCTGCCCCCGGCGGGTGGCGGGCGGCGGCCGCCGACGGCGTCCGCCGCGCCGGCCGCGGCCCTGCGCGGTGCCCGGCACCTCGACGGTGCGGCGCGGCGCCCGCGCGCGGCGGAGCGGGTTCGACGAGGAGTGAGCGCCATGGCAGAGAGCAACCGGCCGACCATCCACCCCACGCTGCTCTACGCGGACGCCCAGGCGGCCATCAAGCTGCTCACGGAGGCGTTCGGCTTCACGGCCGACGCGGTGTACACGGGCGAGGGCGATGTGGTCACCCACGCCGAACTGAGCTGCGGCAACGGCGTGGTGATGCTGGGCTCCAAGGGGCGGGCCGGGGTCTTCGCCGAGGCGATGCGGGACGCCGGACCCGCCGGGATCTATGTGGTGGTCGAGGACATCGACGCGCACTACGAGCGGGCCGCCGCGCACGGCGCGGAGATCCTGATGCCGCCGACCGACCAGGACTACGGCTCGCGCGACTACATGGCGCGGGACGCCGAGGGCAACGTGTGGAGCTTCGGCACCTACGCCCCGGCCGGAGCGGCGTAACCGCCTTCCGCGGGCGGCTTCCGGACCTTCCCGGGTGCGGCGCCCCTGCCGGGTGTGCGCCCTCGGTGCGCCCCCTCCCGAACGGGACATCGGGCCGGGCGTGATGCGGGGTTCCGTACCGAACGGGGAGGGCGGGGCCCGGCGGTGCGGGTGGTCTCCCGGTGCCCGCGCCGGGAGACCGGCGGCAGGCTGCCGGTGCCCGCCCCCGCCTCGCTCAGACCCCGCCGGTGTGCACCTGGAAGGCAGCGCGGCGGACGGCCTTGGCGAGCGCCGGGTCCGGGTGGGCCGCGGCGAGGGCGACGAGCACCTGCACCGTGCGCGGGTGGCCGACGGCCCGTACCTCGGCGAGCAGGGCCGGGACCGTGCCCTGCACCGCGGCGTCGAGATGGCGGACCAGCAGCGGGCTCTCGCCGTGGTCGGCGACGGCCGCCGCGGTGTCGACCCACAGCCAGGTGGCCTCCTCGCGGGTGAGCACCGCCAGGGTGTCCTCCGGGTCGCCGCCCTCCTGTTCGGCCAGCCAGAGCAGGGCGTAGGGGCGGAGGTACGGCTCGTCGACCGCGTCCCGCACGGCGGGCTCGGCCGGGGCGCCGACGACGCGCAGCGCTTCGAAGGCGAGTCCGCGGAGCAGGGCGTCGTGGCCCCGGGCCGCCGCGAGGAGTTCGCTCACGGCGCTGCCCACCGGGCGGGCCGCGAGCCAGGCGCGGTACTCGGCGCGGGCGGGCCCGGGGGTGAGCCGGGCGCAGCCGCGCAGCATGTCCTCGGCGGACTGCTCGATGTTGCCCGCCGGGCTCTGGGCGGCCACACAGATCTGTTCGAGCTTGACCCAGACGGCCCAGTTGCCCAGCGGGGTGAGCGTGGCCTGGTCGCCGTCGAGGGTGAGGGCGCCGACGGAGGCCAGGGCTTCGAGGGCCCAGTCCAGCAGGGCGGCGGGCGGCGGGCCGTCCACGGCGGGCGGTTCGGCCTCGCTGACGCGCCGTCCGGTTCCGGTTCCGCCGGTTCCGGTTCCGCCGGCGTCGGTGGTGCCCGCTTCGGTGGTGCCGGCCGGGGTGGCGCCGGCTTCCGCTTCGGCGGCGGTGTAGGCGGGGACCTCGCAGCGCTCGGTGCGCAGTTCGGCGACGCGCTGTTCGAGCAGGTCCATCAGCGCGGACAGCAGCACAGGCCCGGCCGAGAGCTGCAGCAGGGAGAGGAGCTGCGGGACGGCTTCCACCACTTCGCCGACGACGGTGGGGGCGAAGGCGGCGGGCACCGGGTGGGCGAGCGACCAGGCGTCGAAGAGCGCGACCCAGCCGCGCAGTACGGCGCTGTCGTCGCCGTCCCACGCCTGGAGCCGCCAGCCGGGGCGGGCGGTGTCGCCGCAGAGTTCGACGAGACCGGCGAGGCGTGCCCGGTCCCAGTCGGCCCGTACCTGTGCCGGAGTCAACCGCAGGGCGGTGGCGGCCCGTTCGGCCGCGTCGTCGCCGAGGACGCCGGTGCCCCCGGGCCGCAACCCGGTGCCGCCCGCGGCGTCCGCCCAGCGCGCGACCCGCACGGCACCGGCCAGGCCGGACCGCGCCTGCCGTGCCAGCTCCGCGGGTGCCGGAGTGCCCGCGGGGGGCCGGGGCGCCGGCCGGGCCCGATGGTTCGTCACCGCCTGACGGGCAGCGGTGGCGATCGGCCGTCGGGGGACGAGGCGGAGCCTGGAGTCGCGCGGAGTACGGGACGTCACGGGAGCAGTCTTCCCGCTGACGGCCCGAAAGCCCAATCGGAATCCGCGCGCGGGGCCTCTCGCGCGCTGAACCGCAGGTCACGGCGGCGTGTGGGGCGGGGGCACGGACCTCTCCGGGCGCCGCCGAAGCCCCGCGCGCGCCGGAATCCGCAGCCCCGCGCGCGCCGGAATCCGCGCACGATCCGCACACGCGGACGGGCCGGGCGGCAGCTCCTGGTCCAGCGGCACCGCGCAGCGGGAATCCGCGCACGCGGGCGGGGCGGAACGGTCACATGAGCGGGGTCAGGAAGCGCCGCAGGGCCTCCTCGTAGCCCCGCGGGTCGGCGTTCCACATCGCGGCGTGGGGGGCGTGCGGCACGGTGTGCAGGGTGACGAGGTCGGGCCGGCGCTCGGCGAGTGCCCGGGAGGTCTCCCAGGGGGCGATCGTGTCGTCCGGGCCGTGCAGCAGGAGGGCCGGTACGGACAGGTGCTCCGGATCGGCGGAGCCGCCGAGCAGGTCGCCGTCGAGTCCGAGCCGGCCCTGCGCGGCGCGGACGGCCAGCGGCAGCAGCGGCCTCGGGGCTCCGGCGGCGGACGCGAGCGCGCCCACCGTCGCCCGCCAGTCCAGGACCGGGGAGTCCAGGACGAGCCCGCTCAGGAGGTGCCGCAGCGGGGAGTGCGCGGCGGCGATGAGCGCCATCGTGGCGCCGGTGGACCAGCCGTACAGCACGATGTGCTCCGCGCCGTAGCGGGCCGCGTAGCTCATGCCCGCGTCCAGGTCGCGCCACTCGGTGGCCCCGAGGTGCTGGATGCCGTCCCGGGGACGGGGGGCTCCCAGGTCGCCGCGGTGGCCGAGGTCCAGTACGGGGAAGCGGTGCCGGCGGAGGAAGGGCATGACGACCATGGGGTGTTCGCGGCCGGTGCCGAGGCCGTGCACGGTGATCACCCAGGTGTCGCGGGCGCCGGGCACGAACCAGGCGGGGAGCGGCCCGCGGTCACCGGGGACGTCGACGTCGGCGTGGTCGAGGCCGAGCGCGTCGCGCGGGTTGCCGATGTGCACCTGCGGGGTGAGCCAGAGCCGGGAGCCCGGTCCGAGGCTGCCGTGGGTGACCCGCTCCAGGCGGCGGACGACGACGTCCGGGGCGTGCGGCACACCTTTCAGGACCGGCCCGACGACGGCGTGGGTCCCGCCGCCGGTCAGGCCGTAGGTGCCGGGCCGCAGGGCGGTGAGGCTGCGGGTCAGAGTGATCCGGCCGTCGGCGACGCCGTGCACGGTGAGCGGCGGGTCGGCGGGCAGCGGACGCAGCCGGTGGGGTTCGAGGGCGGCGCCGCTGGCGTGCCGGCCGGCCGCCACGGCGGCCGCACCGGCCCCGAGCACGGTGAGGGCGGCCGAGGCCGCCGCTGTTCGCAGGCCCATCCGCTCAGTGTGAGCGGGGGCGGGGCGGGCGGCCAGTGGGCGTCCGCGGCCGGGTGAGCGCCGGGTGTCGGGTGCCGGGGGTGCCGGGGCGTCAGTCCCGCCGCGGCTGGCCGTAGCCGCGCAGCTTCTCGCCGGCCTCGCGGAGTTGGCCGGCGGACAGCAGGCTCGGCGTGTGGCCGGGGACGGACCGGGCGGTCAGCCAGACCCGGCACATCCACTCCAGCTGGGCGGTGCGGTCGTAGGCCTGGGCGAGGGTGGCGCCGTGCACGACGGTCCCGTGGTTGCGCAGCAGACAGGCGGTGCGGTCGTGGAGCGCCCGGAGCATGTTCTCGGCCAACGCGTCACTGCCGTAGAGCGCGTAGGGGGCGACCCGGACCGGGCCGCCGAGGGCCGCGGTCATGTAGTGGACCGGCGGGAGCTCGTCGACCAGCAGGGAGACGGCGGTGGCGTGGACGGCGTGGGTGTGCACCACCGCGGCGGCGTCGGTGCTGCGGTAGACGGCCAGGTGCATCGGCACCTCGCTGGTCGGCTCCAGTTCCCCGAGCACCTGGCGGCCGTCGAGGCCGACGCCGACGACGTCCTGCGGGGTGAGCCGGTCGTAGGGCACGCCGGTCGGGGTCACCAGGACGGTGTCGCCGACGCGTACGGACACATTGCCCGAGGTGCCGACCACGAGTCCGTCGGCGACCGTCCGCCGTGCGGTGGCCACCAGCTCGGCCCATGCCTCTTCGATGCGGGTGCGCTCGGTCTCGGTCAAGGCCCTCACCTCCGCCGCCGATCCTGTCAGGTACGGGACATCGGCTCGCGCACCGGGCGCCGGCCCGGCCGGAGCCTGCTCCGGGAAAGCGTGTCAAATAGGATGAATGGAACGTCGAGGCGAGCCTGAGGGGGCATCACACACCCTCGGGGGTGATTTACTCCATATGGCATCAGATGCGTATCCATAGAGGGATTCATAGCCACCGGTCTCAACTCCCCCGCGCCCGCCCGCGACGAGCCGGTCGCACCCCGGCGCCGCACACACCGCTTCATTTTCCGGCCGCGCGCCGGCCACGGCGGGCTCCCGGGGGACGGAGCGCGCCCATCGACCGCCTCCCAGCTCACAGGCTCGCCCATGACAGAATCCGACGCTCCGGAGAACTCCCGGCGGGCGAAAGGGAACAGCACCTTCAGGGCGCCCTGAGAGGGCGACACTCCAAACACCCCCTCAGTTCACCTTCCGTTCACTCGCCGTCTCTACGTTCGCCGTGCCACTGACCAACGAGCTGATTGCCTGGGTGAATGGAACACATCACGCTTCTCATCGGGATCGTGATCATCACGGCCTTGGTGTTCGACTTTACGAACGGCTTCCACGACACCGCCAACGCCATGGCCACCACCATCTCCACCGGGGCTCTCAAGCCCAGAACGGCGGTGGCGATGTCGGCGGTCCTCAACCTGATCGGCGCTTTCCTCTCCATCGAGGTCGCCCGGACGATCTCCGGCGGCATCATCGACGAGGGTTCCGGCATCCGGCCCGAAGTGATCTTCGCGGGGCTGGTCGGAGCCATCATCTGGAATCTGCTGACCTGGCTGGCGGGGCTCCCCTCCAGCTCGTCGCACGCTCTGTTCGGCGGTCTGATCGGCGCGACCGTGGCGTCCGTCGGCTTCGGCGCCGTCAACGCCGACGCGGTCGTCATGAAGGTCCTGATCCCCGCCGTTGCCGCGCCGCTGGTGGCCGGCATCGCCGCGATGGTCGCGACCCGGCTCACCTACCGGCTGGCCCGGAACCAGGACGAGCGGGAGACCGCCAAGGGCTACCGCGCCGGGCAGATCGCCTCCGCCGCGCTGGTCTCCCTGGCGCACGGCACCAACGACGCGCAGAAGACGATGGGTGTCATCACCCTGGCGCTGATCACCGGCGGCGCGCTCGCCCCGCAGGCCGACCCGCCGATGTGGGTCATCGTCTCGGCCGGTGTCGCCATCGCGCTCGGCACCTACCTGGGCGGCTGGCGGATCATCCGCACCATGGGCAAGGGCCTCACCGACATCCAGCCGCCGCAGGGCTTCGCCGCCCAGACCGGCGCCGCGACCGTCATCCTGGCCTCCTCGCACCTCGGTTTCGCGCTCTCCACCACCCAGGTCTGCTCCGGCTCGGTCATGGGCTCCGGCCTCGGCCGCAAGGGCGGGGTCGTCCGCTGGTCGACCGCGGGCCGCATGGTGGCCGCGTGGGGTCTGACGCTTCCGGCCGCCGGCCTCGTCGCGGCGGCCGCGGCGCTCCTCGCCGGCCAGGGCACCTGGGGCGTCGCCACCGTCGCCGTCCTCGCGCTCGTGGCCTGCGGCGCGATCTGGGCGCTCTCCCGCCGCAAGCCGGTGGACCACACCAACGTCAACGAGACCGGGGCCACCGAGCCGCCGGGCGTCGTCACCGCCGCCCTCCGCACGGTCTCCCCGCCGCCGGTCGGCTCCGCGGTCTCCGGTGAGGCGTCCGACGCCGTCACCGGCGCCCCGGTCGCCGGAGTCGCCGTGCAGGGCAAGGCCCCGCAGAGCGCGCAGGCCGGCCAGTCCGCCGCCAAGGTCACGGTCTAGGTAAGGAACCCACCGTCATGAACATCGACTGGGCAGCTCTCGGCCAGGTCTTCGGCGTCAGCCTCGTGGCGACCGTCGCGCTCGTGGGCCTGTTCACCCTCGGCATCGTCGGCACCTCCCGCCGGACGCGGACCCAGCCGGACGGCACCGCCACGGTGACCGCCCCCGGCTCCCTGGCCCGGACCGGCGCCTACGTCTGCTACGGCCTGTGCCTGGCCGCCGTGGCGTACGGCATCAATCTGATCGTCGCCTGACGGGCCGGGGCGAACGGCCCCCGCCCGCAACCGGTCCGCCGGGCCGGACAGCGCACCCCGCGCCGTCCGGCCCGGCGGACCGTCGTGTGCGCCCCGGGCGGGGCGCGGTCGTCCGCTGTGGGGCGCGGCACACTCTCCCGTCGCAGGTCAAGCGCAAGTTGACGGGCCTTCGCGGCCCGTGGTGGACTGCCGGGGCCCAACGGCGGCAGGAGAGGAAGCCGGTGCGAGTCCGGCGCGGTCCCGCCACTGTCACCGGGGAGCGCACCCCCACCCGAGATGTCACGGCCCGCAGCGACGGGCTGGAAGGCCCGGGGACGCGCCGATCCGGAAGCCAGGAGACTCTCACCGCCGGTACGTCGAGCCAGGGCGCGGACCCTGAGTGAGGACGATCGCGATGCCCGGCTGTTCCCGTACGCCCAGAGCCGTTCCCGGATGTTCCCGCCGAGGCGCGACGGCCGGCTGATCCGATGCGTGCCCATCACGCCCGGAGGGGACGGATCGCACGGTGAGGGGACGACACGGACTCGCCGCCGCGGGCGCGGCCGGCCTCGGCACCGCCCTGGGCTTCGCCGCCGACCTGATACTCGGTGACCCGCGGCGCGGTCACCCCGTCGCCGCGTTCGGCCGGACCGCCGCGGCCGTCGAGCGCCGGCTCTGGCGCGACCACCGCGGGGCCGGGGCGCTGCACACCGCCCTGCTCGCCGGCGGCGCCACCGCGGCCTCCGCCGTACTCGCGCGCTCGCTGCGCCGCTCCCCCGCCGCCACGGCCGGGCTGACCGCCGCCGCCACCTGGGCGGTGCTGGGCGGGACATCGCTGGGCCGGGAGGCGCGCGCCGTGGGCGGCGCACTGGCCGCAGGGGACCTGGAGGTCGCCCGCGAACGGCTGCCGCATCTGTGCGGCCGGGATCCGCAGGCCCTGGACGGGCAGCAGATCGCCCGTGCCGTGGTCGAGTCGGTCGCCGAGAACACCTCGGACGCGGTCGTGGGAGCCCTGGTGTGGGGAGCCGTCGCCGGAGTGCCCGGCCTCGTCGGCTTCCGCGCGGTCAACACCCTCGACGCGATGGTGGGCCACCGGTCGCCGCGCCATCTGCGGTTCGGCTGGGCCGCGGCGCGGCTGGACGACGTGGCGGGCTTCCCCGGTGCGCGGCTCACCGCCGCGCTGGCGGTGCTCGCCGGACCGGATCCGCGGGGGGCCTGGCGGGTGCTGCGCCGGGACGCCCGGCGGCACCCCAGCCCCAATGCCGGACCGGTCGAGTCCGCTTTCGCGGGGGCGCTCGGCGTCCGCCTGGGCGGCACCCTGGCCTACCGCGGCCGGGTCGAACACCGGCCGGTGCTCGGCGGGGAGAACCGTCCGGTGGCGGTGCCGGACATCGAACGCGCGGTCCGGCTGTCCCGGCGCGTCAACGCCCTGGCCCTCGCGCTCTGTGTCGCGGGCGGCCTGGTGCGGAGCCGCCCGCGGCGCCCGGCCGCCGGAAGGGGGAGCGGATGAACGGGCCGGACACGCACCACTCAGGCGGCGGGCTGCTCGTCGCCGGCACCACCTCCGACGCCGGGAAGAGCGTGGTCACCGCGGGGATCTGCCGGTGGCTCTCCCGCAAGGGGGTGTCCGTCGCGCCCTTCAAGGCGCAGAACATGTCGCTGAATTCGTTCGTCACCCGGGAGGGCGCGGAGATCGGCCGGGCGCAGGCCATGCAGGCCGCCGCCGCCCGCGTCGAGCCGAGCGCGCTGATGAACCCGGTGCTGCTCAAGCCCGGGAGCGACCGCACCAGCCAGGTGGTGCTGCTGGGGAAGCCGGTCGGGGAGATGAGCGCCCGCGGCTACTTCGGGGACGCCGCGGGCGCTCCGGAGCGGCAGCGGCGGTACACCGACCGCGGACAGCTCCTGGAGACCGTGGTGGAGTGCCTGGAGGAGCTGCGGGGCACGTATGACGCGGTGATCTGTGAAGGGGCGGGCAGTCCGGCGGAGATCAACCTGCGGCGCACGGACATCGTGAACATGGGCCTGGCCCGGGCGGCCCGGCTCCCCGTGGTCGTGGTCGGGGACATCGACCGCGGCGGGGTGTTCGCCTCGTTCTTCGGCACGACGGCGCTGCTGGCCCGGGAGGACCAGGCGCTGGTCTCCGGCTATCTGGTCAACAAGTTCCGCGGTGACGTCTCCCTGCTGGAACCCGGTCTGGACATGCTGCACGGGCTCACCGGGCGGCGCACGCTCGGCGTCCTGCCGTACGCGCACGGGCTGGGCATCGACGAGGAGGACGGGCTGCGGGTGTCGCTGCGCGGCACGGTCCGCGAGTCGGTCGTCGCGCCACCGCACGGGCAGGACGTCCTGCGGGTCGCGGTCGCCGCGGTGCCGCTGATGTCGAACTTCACCGATGTGGACGCGCTGGCGGCCGAACCCGGCGTGGTGGTGCGCTTCGTGGACCGGCCGGAGGAGCTGGCCGACGCGGACCTGGTGGTCCTGCCGGGCACCCGGGGCACCGTGCGGGCCCTGACGTGGCTGCGGGAGCGCGGCATCGCCGACGCGGTGGCGCGGCGGGCCGCGGAGGGCCGTCCGGTGCTGGGCATCTGCGGCGGCTTCCAGATGCTGGGCGAACGCATCGAGGACGAGGTCGAGTCGCGGGCGGGGACGGTGGACGGGCTGGGACTGCTGCCCGTGCGCGTCCGGTTCGCGCCGGAGAAGACGCTGGCCCGGCCGGTGGGCGAGGCGCTCGGCGAACGGGTCGAGGGCTATGAGATCCACCATGGCGTGGCCGAGGTCGGGCCGGCGGACGAGGAGTTCCTGGACGGCTGCCGGGCGGGGTCGGTCTGGGGGACGCACTGGCACGGCTCGCTGGAGAGCGACGGCTTCCGGCGGGCGTTCCTGAGCCGGGTCGCGCGGGCGGCCGGGCGGCGCTTCGTCCCGGCGCCGGACACCTGCTTCGCGGCGCTCCGCGAGGAGCAGCTGGACCGGCTCGGCGATCTGATCGAGGAGCACGCCGACACGGACGCACTGCTGCGGCTGATCGAGTCGGGGCCCCCGCCGGGGCTCCCCTTCGTCGCTCCGGGGGCGCCGTGACCAGCCGACGGGAGACGACGGACCGACGGGAGATGACGGGCCGGCGGGAGAGATGCCGAGGGACGGCCGGACGACGGATCAGTCAGCAGTGGATCAAGGGCCGGTGGACCGGGAGCCGGTGGCTCAGCGGCCGGTGGACGACGGCCCGGACGACAGCGGCGGAACCAGGGGCCCATGAGCGGCCCCGCGCGACCTGCCCGCAGCTCGAGGGTGACCTGGAGGATGACGTATGACGACCACGACGGCTTCGGCCGCGGGACCGGACGCGGCGAGTGGGGGCGGCGGCGCGGCCGGCGCCCCCGCGGTGCCGAGCTACCCGTTCACGGCGATCGTCGGCATGGACGACCTGCGACTGGGGCTGCTGCTCAACGCGGTCTCCCCGGCGGTCGGCGGAGTGCTGGTGCGCGGTGAGAAGGGCACGGCGAAGTCGACCGCGGTGCGGGCGCTGGCCGCCCTGATGCCGGCGGTGGACGTGGTTCCGGGCTGCCGGTTCTCCTGCGATCCGGCGGCCCCCGACGCGTCCTGCCCGGACGGGCCGCACGAGCCGGCGGCGGGTGTCTCCCGGCCGGCCCGGATGGTCGAACTCCCGGTGGGCGCCTCGGAGGACCGGCTCGTCGGCGCCCTGGACATCGAACGGGCCCTGTCGGAGGGCCGGAAGGCCTTCGAGCCGGGCCTGCTGGCGGACGCGCACCGCGGGGTGCTGTACGTGGACGAGGTCAACCTCCTCCACGACCATCTGGTGGACCTGCTGCTGGACGCGGCGGCGATGGGCGCCTCGTACGTGGAGCGCGAGGGCGTCTCCGTGCGGCACGCGGCCCGCTTTCTGCTGGTCGGCACCATGAACCCGGAAGAGGGCGAGCTGCGGCCGCAGTTGCTCGACCGGTTCGGGCTGACCGTGGAGGTCGCGGCCTCGCGGGAGCCGGACCAGCGGGTGGAGGTCGTCCGCCGGCGGCTGGCCTACGACGAGGACCCGGCGGGCTTCGCGGAGCGCTGGGCGGCCGAGGAGCGGCAACTGCGCGAGCGGATCGCCGCCGCGCGGGCGCTGCTGCCGTCGGTGCGGCTCGGGGACGGTGCGCTGCGCCGGATCGCGGCGGTGTGCGCGGCGTTCGAGGTCGACGGGATGCGCGCGGACATCGTGACGGCGCGGACGGCCACCGCGCTGGCGGCGTGGGCCGGGCGTACGGAGGTCCGGAAGGAGGACGTCCGGCAGGCCGCGCTGCTGGCGCTGCCGCACCGGCGGCGGCGCAACCCGTTCGACGCGCCGGGGCTGGACGAGGAGAAGCTGGACCGGACCCTGGACGAGTTCGGGGACGACGATCCGGATCCGGGCCCGGACGGCGGCGGGGGCGGCGAATCGCCCTCGGACGGGCCGGAGTCGCCCGGTCCGCAGGACGCGGAGCCGTCCGGGGAGCGGCCGGAGGACGAGGCGCCCGCTCCGACCGAGGCGGACGCGCCCGCTCCGTCGGGGTCGCGGCAGGAGCCGGTGGAGCAGCCGGAGCCGTCGTCGGAGGCTTCGCAGGCCGATCCCGGGGCGTCCGGGGAGGAGTGCGGGCCGGACGGCGCCCCGGGCGCGGGTGCCGCGGGTGAACAGCGCGCGGTCGGCGCGGCGGAGCCGTTCCGGACGAAGATGCTGAGCGTGCCCGGGCTGGGCGAGGGCGCGGCCGGGCGGCGCTCGCGGGCGCGTACGGCGCACGGGCGCACGACGGGTGCCGTACGGCCCCGGGGCGCGCTCACCAAGCTGCATCTGGCGGCGACCGTGCAGGCGGCCGCCCCGCACCAGCATGCGCGCGGGCGGCGCGGGCCGGGGCTGGTGGTCCGCCGCGACGACCTGCGGCAGTCGGTGCGCGAGGGCCGCGAGGGCAATCTCGTGCTGTTCGTGGTGGACGCCTCCGGGTCGATGGCGGCGCGGCAGCGGATGGGCGCGGTCAAGGGCGCGGTGCTGTCGCTGCTGCTCGACGCCTACCAACGGCGCGACAAGGTGGGTCTGGTGACCTTCCGGGGCCGGGACGCCGAGCTGGCGCTGCCGCCGACCTCGTCGGTGGAGGCGGGCGCGGCCCGGCTGGAGTCCCTGCCGACCGGCGGGCGTACGCCGCTGGCCGCGGGGCTGCTGCGGGCCCGTGAGGTGCTGCGGGTGGAACGGCTGCGGGACCCCTCGCGGCGGCCGCTGCTGGTCGTGGTGACGGACGGCCGGGCGACCGGTCCCGGTGCGGGGCGCCGGAGCGGGGCCGGAGGGGGCGCAGGGGTGGGCGCCGGAGTCGGCGCCCGAGCGGACGCCGGAGTCGGCGCCGGCGGCCGGGAGGAGCCGCTCGCGCTCGCCTCCCGGGCCGCGCGGCTGCTGGCCGCGGAGGGCACGGCGTCGGTGGTCGTGGACTGCGAGTCCGGGCCGGTGCGGCTGGGACTGGCGGGCGGGCTCGCCCGCGATCTGGGCGGCACCGCCGTGACGCTGGACGAACTGCGGGCGGAGAGCGTGGCGTCGCTGGTCCGCGATGTACAGGGAACGCCGGGATCGCCCGGACTGCCGAGGACAGGGAGGGCTGCGTAATGCCGCAGGGCAAGCCGAGTGTCGTACCCGAGGACGGGCTGACGACCCGCCAGCGCCGGAACCGGCCGCTGGTGATGGTGCACACGGGCGTCGGCAAGGGGAAGTCGACCGCCGCGTTCGGGATGGCGCTGCGGGCGTGGAACCAGAACTGGCCGGTCGGTGTATTCCAGTTCGTGAAGTCCGCGAAGTGGCGCGTCGGCGAGGAGCGGGCGCTGCGGGTGCTCGGTGACTCCGGCGAAGGGGGGACGGTCGCATGGCACAAGATGGGCGAGGGCTGGTCGTGGGTCCAGCGCGACATCGAGTCGAGCGAGGAGGCCGCGAAGGAGGGCTGGGAGCAGGTCAAGCGCGATCTGGCGGCGGAGGCATACCGGCTGTACGTGCTGGACGAGTTCGCCTACCCGATGCACTGGGGCTGGGTGGACCCCGACGAGGTGGTGTCGGTGCTGCGGGACCGCCCGGGCACCCAGCACGTCGTCATCACAGGGCGTAACGCACCGCAGCAGCTGGTCGACTTCGCCGACCTGGTCACCGACATGTCGAAGGTCAAGCACCCGATGGACGCGGGGCAGAAGGGCCAGAGGGGCATCGAGTGGTGATGTCCTCCACCGGCTCGCCCGTCCCCCGGCTGGTCATAGCGGCGCCGGCCTCCGGCAGCGGCAAGACGACCGTGGCGACGGGCCTGATGGCCGCGTTCGCCGAGCGCGGCCTGGCCGTGTCGCCGCACAAGGTCGGCCCGGACTACATCGATCCGGGCTACCACGCGCTGGCGACGGGCCGGCCGGGCCGCAACCTGGACGCGTACCTGTGCGGCCCGGAGCGGATCGCACCGCTGTTCCTGCACGGCGCGGCGGGGGCCGACCTGGCCCTGGTCGAGGGGGTGATGGGCCTCTACGACGGTGCCGCCCTGCAGGGCGAGCTGGCGTCGACGGCGCATGTGGCCAAGCTGCTGAAGGCGCCGGTGGTGCTGGTGGTGGACGCCTCGTCGCAGTCCCGTTCGGTGGCGGCGCTGGTGCACGGCTTCGCCTCCTGGGACCCGGAGGTACGGGTCGGCGGGGTGATCCTGAACAAGGTCGGCTCGGACCGGCACGAGGAGCTGCTGCGGGAGGCGCTGGGCGGTTCGGGTGTACCGGTGCTCGGCGCCCTGCGGCGTACGGACGGCGTGGGCACTCCGTCCCGGCATCTGGGCCTGGTGCCGGTCGCCGAGCGGCGGGAGGACGCCGTGGAGGCCGTCGCGGCCATGGCGGCGCACATCCGCGCGGGGTGCGACCTGGAGGCGCTGCTCGCGCTGGCCCGCAGCGCTCCCGCGCTGCCGGGCGCGGCCTGGGATCCCGCGGAAGCGCTCGCGGAGGACGCCCGGTGGTCCCCCGCATGGACCGGCGGAAGCACCTCGCCGGAGCCGGGCACGGAGACCGCCGGGGCGGGCGGCACGGATGCGGCCCCGGACTCCCCCCGCTCCCCCGCGTCGCCCGGTGCGGTGGGCGGCCCCGGGAGCGGCAGGCCGGTGGTCGCCGTCGCGGGCGGCTCGGCGTTCACCTTCTCCTATGCGGAGCACACGGAGCTGCTCACGGCGGCCGGGGCGCAGGTGGTGACCTTCGATCCCCTGCGGGACGAAGAGCTCCCGGAGAACGCCTCGGGCCTGGTGATCGGGGGCGGCTTCCCGGAGATGTACACGCCCGAGCTCTCGGCGAACGAGCCGCTGCGCACCGCCGTGGCCCGCCTGGCCGCGTCGGGGGCACCCGTGGCGGCGGAGTGCGCCGGCCTGCTGTATCTGTCCCGGTCGCTGGACGGCAGCCCGATGTGCGGGGTGCTGGACGCGGAGGCGCGGATGTCGCAGCGGCTGACCCTCGGCTACCGGGAGGCGGTTGCGGTCTCGGACAACGTGCTGGCTCCCGCGGGAGCCCGGCTGCGCGGCCACGAGTTCCACCGCACGGTGCTGGAGCCGGGGGCCGGACCGACGCCCGCCTGGGGGCTGGTGCACCCGCAGCGCCGGCTGGAGGGGTTCGTCCACGGCGGGGTGCACGCCTCGTACGTCCATGTGCACTGGGCCGCCGCGCCGGGGGTGGCCCGGCGGTTCGTCGAGCGGTGCGCGGCGTCACGCGGCGGAACCGCCACGAACGGCCGGGCCGCGCCGGCGTCCGCCCCTCCGGCCGGGATCCGGTGACCTCCGAGGACACCGGGGCGGGGGCGGCCGGGAATCCTGGTGGGGGACGACGGGCCGGCGGGACCGGCGACCGCGGCGCGGTCGATGCTGAGACCGGTGCGGGGGCCGGTGCCGAGACCGATGCCAAGACCCGCGCGGGAGCCGGTGCCGAGACCGATGCCAAGACCCGCGCGGGAGCCGGTGCCGAGACCGATGCCAAGACCCGCGCGGGAGCCGGTGCCGAGACCGGCGTCCCGCGCCGCCTCCCGTCCCTCGTCGTCGGGGTCGGGGCGCGCCGGGGGGCGTCGTGTGCGGAAGCGTTCGGGCTGATCCGGGACGTCCTCGCCGCGGCCGGGCTCGCGGAACGCGAGGTCGCCGAGCTCGCGACCGTCCACGCCAAAGCGGACGAGGCGGGGCTCCTCGGCGCCGCCGAACGGCTCGGCGTGCCTCTGCGGGCCTATCCGGCCGACGCGTTGGCCGCTGTGGAGGTGCCGCACCCGTCCGAGGCGTCCCGCGCCGCCGTCGGTGCGCCCGGGGTCGCCGAGGCCGCCGCGCTGCTGGCCGCCGGGCCGGGGGCCGAACTCGTCGTGCCCAAGCGGAAGTCGGCGCCCGAAGGCCGCCCGGCGATGGTCACCGCGGCCGTGGCCCGGCGCCGGGACGGCGGACCCGGCGCGGCGCCGGGAGCTGCGGCGACAGGGGGACCCCGCCGACCAGCCGCGGCAGGAACACCGACCAGAGCAGCCGCGGCAGATACTCCCAGCGGAGCGACCACAGCTGGCACACGGCCCGGAGCAGCCGCACCGGCACCAGGAGCGCCCACCGGAGCAAGGGCGGCAGGAACACCGCCCGGAGCGGCCGCCACAGGGCCCCCGGCCGGAGCAGCGGCGGGAGCGACGGCCGGACCGTCGGGCGGGGCGCCGGGCGGGGCGCCGGGCGGGGCAACCGGAGCGGCACTCGGCACAGCGGCGGGCACAGCGGCGGGCACACCGTCGCAGCGGCAGGCGCCGCTGCGGCGACGGCCGGAACAACCGGGGAAACGCCGGTCGGAACGGACAGTTCGGTGAAGAGCAAGGCTGCCCTGCGCAGACAGCGCGGCACGACCATCAGTAACGTCGGGGAGAAGAGCGGTCCGGCCGGCGTCGCGGCGGTTCCCCACCCGCTTCTCCTTGCCGGTCCGGCCTCGTCCGGACCGGTCGGCCCCACCCGCACGTCCAAGGAGTCACAGTGACGACCCCGCCCGCGCTGCTCATCGCCGGCCCCGGAACCCGCGACGAAGCGGGAGTTGCCGCCGTCCACGCCCTCGTCCAGGAGCTGGAACGGCGCGCACCCGGACTGCCCGTGGCGGGTGGACTCGTCGAACAGGCGCCACGGCCCGGCGCTCCCCCCACCGGTCCGGAGCAGCCCGCCGCACGGCAGAACCATGCGCCGCAGGACCTTGCACCGCGGAGCCTTTCACCGCGGGACCCTGCACCGCGGAACCCCGCGCCCCGGCCCGCGTTGCCGCTGGCGGACGCCGTGGCCGGGCTCGCCGAGCGGGGAGTGACCCGGTGCGCGACCGTGCCCCTCACGCTCGTCGGCTCCGGACGCGCCGCCGACGGCGTGACCGACGCGCTGGCCGACGAGGCGCGGCGGCACCCCGGCATCGCCTACCGCTACGGCCGCGCGCTCGGCCCGCACCCCCTGCTGTTGCGGGCGCTGGACCGCCGGCTCGACGAGGCGCTGGGCGACGCCGCCCGGTCGCCCTCCGACCGGGCGCGCACCACCGTGCTGCTGGTGGGCGCCGGTTCCACCGACCCGGCCGGCAACGCCGAGGTGCACCTGGCGGCCCGGCTGCTCTGGGAGGGCCGGGGCTTCGCCGGTGTGGAGACGGCCTTCGTCTCGCTCGCGGCGCCCGATGTGCCGTCCGGCCTCGACCGCTGCCTCCGGCTCGGCGCGCAACGGATCGTGGTCCTGCCGTACTTCCTCTTCGCCGGGGCACTCCCGGACCGTGCGCGGCAGCAGTCCGAGGGCTGGGCCTCGGCGCACCCCGAGGTGGAGGTGGTCTCCGCCGATGTCATAGGACCGGCCGAGGAACTGGCCGATCTGGTCCTGGAGCGGTACCGGGAGGCCGTCGGCGGCGGCCCGGAACAGCTCTGCGACTCCTGCGCCCGGCCGACGGTGCCGTGGGCCGGGGCCCCGGTGACCGTTCCGCGGCAGCACGAGCGGGCCGGCGCGCCCGCCGACGGGGAACCCCGCGACCACCGGACGGGACGGTGACCGTGCCGACATCCCCCGAGCCGGCCGAGTCCGCCTTCGATCTGCGCCACCACGGGGACGCGGAGGTGCGCGGCGGCGGCGCCGGTCTGACCGATCTCGCGGTGAACGTCCGGGCGGGCACGCCCCCGGCCTGGCTCAAGGAGCGGATCGCCGCGTCCCTGGACGACCTGGCCGCGTACCCGGACGGGCGGCCGGCCCGCGCGGCCGTGGCCCGCCGTCACGGGCTGGACGAGGACCGGGTGCTGCTGACGGCGGGCGCCGCCGAGGCGTTCGTCCTGCTGGCGCGGGCCTTCCCGGCGCGCCGTCCGGTGGTGGTGCACCCCCAGTTCACCGAGCCGGAGGCCGCGCTGCGGGACGCCGGACACGAGGTCGAGCGGGTGCTGCTGGCGGCCGGGGCGGGGTTCCGGCTGGCCGCGGAGACGGTCCCGGACGACGCCGACCTGGTCGTGGTGGGCAACCCGACCAACCCCACCTCCGTGCTGCACCCGGCCGACGCGCTCGCCCGGCTGGCGCGCCCGGGGCGGGTTCTCGTCGTCGACGAGGCCTTCATGGACGCCGTGCCCGGCGAGGGCGAGTCGCTCGCCGGGCGCACCGACCTGCCGGGGCTGGTGGTCCTGCGCAGCCTCACCAAGACCTGGGGCCTGGCGGGGCTGCGCATCGGGTACGTGCTCGCCGCGCCGGAGCTGATCGCCGCGCTGGAGCGCGCCCAGCCGCTCTGGCCGGTCTCCGGACCGGCCCTGGCGGCGGCGGTGGCGTGCAGTGAGTCGCAGGCCCTCGCCGAGGCCGCCCACGCGGCCCACCGCATCGCCTCCGACCGCGCCCATCTGCTGGGCCGGCTGGCCGAGGTCGACGGGGTGGAGGTGGGCGCGCCGCCCGCGGGGCCGTTCGTGCTGGTCCGGCTGGCCGGAGCCGCCGCCGTGCGGGACCGGTTGCGGGACCGGGGGTTCGCGGTCCGCCGCGGTGACACCTTCCCGGGCCTGGGGCCGGACTGGCTGCGGATCGCGGTGCGCGACCGGACGACGACGGACCGCTTCACGGAGGCCCTGGCCAAGGCCCTCGCGGACGGCTGACGAGGGAGGTCACCGGGTGGCGTCACCGGGGCGGATCCCGGCGACACCACCCGGCGCCACCCCGCACCTACGGGGTCGGCCCCGGCGGCAGGGTCGGCTCCAGGGGCAGCGGGTCAGCCCCGGCGGCGGCGCTGGGCGAGGACGAGCGCTCCGCCGCCCGCGACGACCAGCAGGGCCGCGCCCCCGGCCAGATACGGGGTGGTGGAGCTGCCACCGGTCTGGGCGAGGTTCCCGCCGGCCGGCCGGTCACCCGCCTCCGCCGGTTCCGTGCCCGACCCCGTCTGCGTGCTGAGCCGCGGGCCGTCGGTGCCGCCCGGCGCGGGCTGCCCTCCGCCGCCCGGCTTCCCGGCTCCCGGCTCGCCCCCGCCGGGCTTCTGAGCGCCGCCGGGCTTCTGAGCGCCACCCGGCTGCCCGGCACCCGGTTCCTCGCGCCCGGGCCGCTCCGCGCCGGGCTTCTCCGCCCCCGGCTTCTCGTGGTCCGGCCGCTCCCCGGGCTTCCCCAACCCCTGGCTGCCCCCGGCGTGCGGGCTCCGGCAGGTGGCCTCGGCCAGCGTGACCCGGCCCTGGACCTTGGCGACGTTCAGCTTGAGCGGATCGACCGAGACCCGGAGCGCGAGCGCGGTGGCCGCCGCCGTCCGCGAGGTGGTGGCGGTCCGTGACAGATCGAGCCGCACCTCCCCCACCTGCGGCACCCGCACCCGGGTCGTGCCGCCGGAGCTGAGCGTGACCTTCTTGCCGAGCACCCGCACCGTGCCCAGCACGTTCGAGGAGGCCTCCGGCCGGTGACCGGCCCGGCACACCGCCTTCGACGTGACCTGCCCGACCTCGATGAGCGACAGCAGCGGCAGGCCGGGGACGTGGACCCTGGCCCGGACGAGGTTGGCGTAGGCCTTCGCGCGGCGGGCGTCGGCCGTGGCGCGAGCGGTGGCCGCGTCGGCACGCAGCACACTGACCGGGCGGCCGCGGCCGACGCCGTCCAGCCGCACCGCCAGCGCGGTCCGGTCGGCGTCCGCGGGGGCCTGCACCTCGTTCAGGGTCGCGTTCAGTGGGACGTGCACGGAATCGTTGAGCAGACGGACATCGAGGCCGGTGCGGAGCACGACGGCCCCGGCCTTCCCGCCGCCGCCACCGGTGGCGTGGGCGGGCGCCGCGCCCAGGACGGCCGCGGGACCGGCGGCCAGGGCGGTGGCGGTCAGCATGGCGGCGGCGCGGCGCGCGGGCATGCCGAAGGCAGAGCTGTTCACGGTGGAAACCCCCAAGGAGACATGGGGCCGCCGGCGCCGCCCAGGGGACAACGGGGGGCGCCGACGACCACGACCCGGACATACTTACGTACTGAGCGTGAACAGAGGTCAACCAGCCGTGAGTTCATCCCAACGGGTGGTTTCCGTCATCACATTCGAATACGCCGCCCGGCTCGCAGCCCGCCGATCACGGCCGTGACCTCGACACCCGGCCCGGTGGCACACCCCCGGAGATCGTCACCCCCGCGCCCGCCACGCTCCGCTCCGGACACGCCCGACGCCCCGGCCCGGTCACCCTCGGTCGCCGCCGGTGGCCGGCGTCGCCGCCGCCCCGCCCCCGCGCTCAGCCGATGACCCGCCCCCGCAGCACCACCCGCCGCGGCGCGGTCAGCACCCGGACATCCGCACGGGGATCGTCCTCGTAGACCACGAGGTCGGCCGGTGCGCCCTCGGTGAGCCCCGGCCTGCCCAGCCACTCCCGCGCGCCCCAGGTGGTCGCGGAGAGCGCCGCGAGGGGCGGGATGCCCGCCCGGACCAGTTCGGCGACCTCCGCCCCGACCAGACCGTGCGCCAGCGAGCCGCCCGCGTCCGTGCCGACGTACACCGGGATGCCCGCGTCGTAGGCGGAGCGCACCGTGTCGTAGCGGCGGGCGTGGAGCCGCCGCATATGGTCCGACCAGCGCGGGAACTTCGCCTGGCCGCCGTCGGCGAGCTTGGGGAAGGTGGCGATGTTGACCAGGGTGGGCACGATGGCGACGCCGCGTTCGGCGAACAGCGGGATGGTCTCCTCGGTGAGCCCCGTCGCATGCTCGACGCAGTCGATGCCCGCCTCCGCCAGCGGCGCCAGGGTCTCCTCGGCGAAGCAGTGGGCGGTGACCCGGGCACCCAGCCGGTGCGCCTCGGCGATCGCGGCCTCCACGGCGCCCCGCGGCCAGCAGACGCCCAGATCGCCGGTCTCGCGGTCGATCCAGTCCCCGACGAGCTTGACCCAGCCGTCACCGCGCCGGGCCTCCTGCGCGACGTAGGCGACCAGGTCCTCGGGCTCGATCTCGTGCGCGTAGTTGCGGATGTAACGCTTGGTGCGCGCGATGTGACGCCCCGCGCGGATGATGCGGGGCAGGTCCTCGCGGTCGTCGATCCAGCGGGTGTCGGAGGGGGAGCCGGCGTCCCGGAGGAGCAGCGCCCCGGCATCGCGGTCGGTCAGCGCCTGCTTCTCGCTGGTCGACTCGTCGACCGGGCCGTGGGCGTCCAGCCCGACATGGCAGTGGGCGTCCACCAGGCCGGGCAGCGCCCAGCCGGTTACGGTGGTCACATCGCGTGCGGCCGCCGGCCGCCGGTAGGTGATCCTGCCGTCCACCACCCACAGCTCGTCCCGGACCTCGTCCGGCCCGACCAGCACCCGTCCCCTGATGTGCAGCACAGCACTCTCGCTCATGGGACGCACTGTACGAGCCCCCGGACGCAGGGCGCACCGGTCACGCACATACTGCCCCCGCCTTCCACAATTGCGGGGCCAGAGATTTAACATATCCTTTGCGGGCGGATTTCCAATTACCCATCCGTATAGCTTTCCACCTGCTTCTTCCCCCCCTTCCCGGCCTTCAAACGCCCCAGTTTTCTGTCGGTCGGTGACGCAATTCAGATGGGTCTCATCGGCGTTACGCACATGTGACGGACTCCACAGCAGGTCCGCTTCGTCCCGGAATTACCGGACAAAACGGCCCTATCCGCGGAGCGTCCGCACGCCCGCGCGTCCACGCGCGATATCACATGGACCCCCACTTCCGTAACCCCTCCCCGAGATGCGATTTCGATTTGCCCTCGGTAAATTTAATTTGCATGACCGCCGCACAAGCAGCCCTTGCAGGTGTCGACACCGAATTCCTCGAAATGCCCGAGGGCCTCGAACTCGACACCCCGCGAGTCGAGGACGGAGCCGCGATATGGCGCATTGCCCGCGACTCCAAGGTGCTCGACCTCAACTCCTCGTACAGCTACCTCCTGTGGTGCCGTGACTTCGCCGCCACCTCCGTGGTGGCGCGCGACGGGGACGGCGAGCCGGTCGGCTTCATCACCGGCTACATCCGCCCGGAGCGCCCACAGACCCTGGTCGTCTGGCAGGTCGCCGTCGACCACGCACAGCGCGGCCGCGGCCTCGCCGCGGCGCTCCTGGACGGACTGACCCTCCGGGTCGCCGGCGGACTCGGCGTCCGCAGCGTCGAAACCACCATCACCCCCGACAACGCCCCCTCGAACCGGCTGTTCACCTCGTTCGCCGAGCGGCACGGAGCCGCGGTGGAGCGAGAGGTCCTGTTCGACGGCGGCCTGTTCCCCGACGGCGGGCACGAGCCCGAGGTGCTGTACCGGATCGGTCCCCTCGCGGCACCGGCGCCCCCACGCTGAAGCCCGCCTCCCCCAAGACTTTCCTCCCTTCCTCACGCCACTCTCCCTGGAGCTCGCTGTGACCATCACCCCGCCCGCCCTGAGCGTCTTCGAGACCCTGGAGTCGGAGGTGCGCAGTTACTGCCGCAGCTGGCCCGCCGTGTTCGACCGGGCTCAGGGCAGCTACATGTACGACGAGGACGGCCATACGTACCTCGACTTCTTCGCCGGTGCCGGCGCCCTGAACTACGGGCACAACAACCCGGTGCTGAAACGCGCCCTGATCGACTACATCGAGCGCGACGGCGTCACCCACGGTCTCGACATGGGCACCACCGCCAAGCGGGCCTTCCTCGAGTCCTTCCAGAACACGATCCTGCGCCCGCGCGACCTGCCCTACAAGGTCATGTTCCCGGGCCCGACAGGCGCCAACGCCGTCGAGGCGGCGCTGAAGCTCGCCCGTAAGGTCAAGGGCCGCGAGTCGATCGTCAGCTTCACCAACGCGTTCCACGGCATGTCGCTGGGCGCGCTGGCCGTCACCGGCAACTCGATGAAGCGCGCCGGTGCGGGCATCCCGCTCGTCCACGGCACGCCGATGCCGTTCGACAACTACTTCGAGGGCCGGGTCCCGGACTTCCTGTGGTTCGAGCGGCTGCTCGAGGACCAGGGCTCCGGCCTGAACCAGCCCGCCGCCGTGATCGTCGAGACGGTCCAGGGCGAGGGCGGCATCAACGTCGCCCGCGCCGAGTGGCTGCGTGCCCTCGCGGACCTCTGCAAGCGCCGCGACATGCTGCTGATCGTCGACGACATCCAGATGGGCTGCGGCCGTACCGGTGCCTTCTTCTCCTTCGAGGAGGCCGGCATCACCCCGGACATCGTCACCCTGTCGAAGTCCATCAGCGGCTACGGCCTGCCGATGTCGCTCACCCTCTTCAAGCCCGAGCTGGACATATGGGAGCCGGGTGAGCACAACGGAACCTTCCGTGGCAACAACCCGGCATTCGTGACGTCTGCCGCCGCCCTGGACACCTACTGGGCGGACGGGCAGATGGAGAAGCAGACCATCGCCCGCGGCGAGCAGGTCGAGCAGGCGCTCAACGCGATCGTCGAGGAGCACCCGCGGCTGGGCGGCAACGCCCGCGGCCGTGGCCTCGCCTGGGGCCTGGAGTTCGCCGACAAGGACCGGGCGAACAAGGTCGCCGCCCGCGCCTTCGAGCTGGGTCTGCTGATCGAGACCTCGGGTCCGCAGAGCGAGGTCGTGAAGCTGCTGCCGCCGCTCACCGTGACCCCGGAGGAGCTGGACGAGGGTCTGCGCATCCTCGCCCGGGCGGTGCGCGAGACGGCCTGACGGCTGTTTCCGGGGGCGGCCCGACGGCCGCCCCCGGGCCCCACGGGTTGACCTCACCCCCCGTACCGCCGACCGTAGAACAGAAAGGCACCATCACCGTGATCGTCCGTTCGTTCAAGGACATCGAGGGCACCGACCGGCACGTGAAGGCCGCGTCGGGCACCTGGGAGAGCAAGCGCATCGTTCTCGCCAAGGAGCGTGTGGGCTTCTCGCTGCACGAGACGACGCTCTACGCGGGCACCGAGACGTCGATGTGGTACGCCAACCACATCGAGGCCGTGCTCTGCGTCGAGGGCGAGGCCGAGCTGACCAACGACGAGACCGGTGAGACGCACTGGATCACTCCGGGAACGATGTACCTCCTGGACGGCCACGAGCGTCACACCATGCGCCCGAAGACCGACTTCCGCTGCGTCTGCGTGTTCAACCCGCCGGTCACCGGCCGGGAGGACCACGACGAGAACGGTGTGTACCCGCTGCTCACCGAGCCTGCCGAGAACTGAGCTTCCCCACGCAGGAAAGGAAAGAGCAGGGACGTACGAGAGGAGAGGGAGCACCACCATGACCACCGCACCCGAGCGAACGGCCGATCTCTACCCGACGCGCGGAGCCACCGAGGTGAGCACTCCGCGACTGGACCCGGTCGTATGGTCCGAGCCGGGAGCTCCCGGCCCGGTCCAGCCGTCCGACCTGCGCGACTTCGATCGCGACGGTTTCCTGACGGTGGACCAGCTGATCACTCCGGACGAGGTGGCGAAGTACCGTGCCGAGCTCGACCGGCTGACCACCGACCCGGTCATCCGCGCCGACCAGCGCTCGATCGTCGAGCCGAAGTCGCAGGACGTCCGGACGGTCTTCGAGGTGCACAAGATCAGCGAGGTGTTCGCGAGCCTGGTGCGTGACCCGCGTGTGGTGGAGCGCGCACGGCAGATCCTCGGCTCGGACGTGTACGTCCACCAGAGCCGGATCAACGTCAAGCCCGGTTTCGGGGCCACGGGGTTCTACTGGCACTCGGACTTCGAGACCTGGCACGCCGAGGACGGCCTGCCGAACATGCGGACGGTGTCCGTCTCGATCGCGCTGACCGAGAACTACGACACCAACGGCGGCTTGATGATCATGCCGGGCTCGCACCGGACCTTCCTCGGCTGCGCGGGGGCAACGCCGAAGGACAACTACAAGAAGTCGCTGCAGATGCAGGACGCGGGCACCCCGTCGGACGAGGCGCTCACGAAGTTCGCCGATCAGCACGGCATCAAGCTGTTCACCGGTTCGGCCGGATCGGCGACCTGGTTCGACTGCAACTGCATGCACGGCTCGGGCGACAACATCACGCCCTTCGCGCGCAGCAACGTCTTCATCGTCTTCAACAGCGTGGAGAACGAGGCCGTGGAGCCGTTCGCGGCCCCGGTCCGGCGCCCGGACTTCATCGGGGCGCGGGACTTCACCCCGGTGCGGTGACGTCCGTGCCGTAGCGAGAAGCAGGCTGCGCTTTCCGCAAGGAGCGGCGCGCTTCCGCGGGAAGTGACGCTTCCGCAAGGTTTGGCGCGTCCGCAAGGTTCGGCGCTTCCGCAGGATCACGAGAGCCCCGCCCGGCTCGGTGCGTTGCCGGGCGGGGCTCTCGTCATGTCCGCGTCCCGCAGGTCTCCGTCCCGGGCCGCTCTCCGGGCGGGCAGCTCTCCGGGCGGCCGCGGAACGCCTCCCGGGACGGAGCGGGTCAGGGACTGTCGGGGAGCCCGGAGAGCACCTCCAGCACGCGGTCCACGTCGGCGGCGGTGTTGTAGAGGTGGAAGGAGACCCGCAGGTTCCCCGCCCGGGCGGAGATCTGCACCCCGGCGGCGCGCAGCGCGTCCTCGGCACGGCCGAGCCCGGGGACGGAGACGATGGCCGAGCCCGGGGCCGGCAGCGGCTCCCGGCCCAGCCGCGCCAGGCCGGCCCGGAACCGCTCCGCGAGGGCCGTGTTGTGCGCGCCGACGGCGGCGGGGCCGCCCACCTCCCCGATCACCGGGATCGAGTGCTGGGCCGCCAGATACGGCAGCAGACCGTGACTCTGGTCGTAACGACTGGCCGAGCGGGCGAGCCGCACCGGTCCGTAGAAGCTGCCCCGCGGATCCTCGGCGGCCGGCCAGGAGGCGTAGACCGACGGCAGGGCGTCGCAGGCCTCCGGGACGACGAGGAACGACACCCCGCGCGGGCAGAGCAGCCACTTGAACGCCCCGCACACCGTGTAGTCGAAGTCGTCGGCGCGGAACGGCAGCCAGCCCACGGACTGCGAGGCGTCGACCAGGGTCCGGGCCTCGTGGGCAGCGGCGGCCTCGCGTACGGCCGCCAGATCGGCGATCCGGCCGTCGGCGGACTGGACCGAGCTGACGGCGACCAGGGCGGTACCGGGGCGGACCGCTTCGGCCAGGCTCTCCAGCGGCACACTGCGCACCTTCAGGTCCGCCCGCGCGGCGAACGGGGCGACCAGCGAGCTGAAGTCGCCGTCCGCGACGAGGACTTCGGCCCCGGCGGGCAGCGACGCGGCGATCAGCCCGGTGTGCACCGACACCGAGGCCGCCGCCGACACCCGGCCGGCGGGCACCCCGGCCAGGTCGGCGAAGGCCTCCCGGGTCCGCTCCACGGACTCGCTCCCGAGACCCGGTGTGGGCCTGCCGGTGACGGCGTCGTCGAGCGCCTGCCGCAGCACGGCGGCCGACCGCGCGGGGAGCAGACCGCTCGACGCGGTGTTGAGGTAGGTGGTCTCGGGCGCGAACCGGGCGCCTCCCAGGCTGTTCTCCATGGCCCCAAGCCTCTCCCGGGGGCCGGAGGACGTCCACGTAGGGGTCGCGCGGGGCACCCTTCAGCGTTCCTTCGCACCGGGGCGACGGCACCCGGCGGGGCGGCTCTTCGTGCTGGTCGGAGCGGTGATGGCGGCCGTCCGGGACGGGCGACGGGGGCACGACGGCGGGCGAGGCCGGGTGGCCGAAAATCGCCTGGCGCACCGCGTCTGCGGCGGCTATCCGCTGAGGTCGGCGGGGCGGGGCAGCGCGAACTCCTCGACGACGCCGATGCGGTGCAGGGTCGCGGAGACGTGCTGGTGCAGCAGCCCGCGGGCATCGCCGCCGCGGCCGATCGCCATGGCCTCGGCGATGGCGGCGTGCTCGGCGGCGTCGTTCTCCGGGTTGCCCGGCCCGACGGTGGAGGAGGCGGCGATGTGCCAGGTCCGGTCCCAGAGGGCGACGTGCATGTCGGCCACCACGGGGTTGCCGGCCGCGCGGACCAGCCGGGTGTGGAACGCCCGGCCCACCGCCATCGCCTCGTCGGGCGTGCCCACCTCATGGATCTCGCTCAGCAGCTCCCGGCCCAGTTCGCGCAGCTCGGTGCGGCTCCGGGCGGCGACGGAGTCCAGGGCGAAGATCTCCAGCAGCAGCCGGGCCTCCATGACGTCCCGGGCCTCCTGCAGGGTCGCGGGCAGGACCAGCGCTCCGCGGGTGGGGTAGAGCCGCAGGGCGCCCTCCTCCCGGAGCCGGGTGAAGGCGTCGTGCACCGCCTCGCCCGGCAGCCCGAGCTCGGTGGCCACGGTGTCCTCGTGCAGCAGCTCCCCCGGCCGGTAGGAGCCGTCGAGCAGCCGGGCCCTGACCTCGGCGTACGCTCGGTCCGTCGTCCGGGGTCCCGGGCTCTCGGGGCTCGTCTCCGGCATCACTCCATTGTCTCTGCTCCCGGCCCATCGGGCAGTTCCAGCCGCATCCGCAGGTGGGTCCCGCCGGGGGCGGGGTCCGGCTCGGGGCGCCGGTCATGATCGTCAGGAGGGCACCGGGGGTTCCCGGCCCGGTGGGGCGCTCCCGGGCGGGCCGTGCAGGCCGCCCGGGAGGGCCTCAGCGCACGGGCCCTCCGGGCGGCTCGGCTCTCTCGGGTCGCCCTGCGATTCAGGCGACTCGGCGTTCCGAGTCACCCGCCGTTCCCCTCGCGCCGGTGTCCCGGACCGCTCAGCGCTCCGGGCGGCCGTCGACCCGGCGGGGCAGCCCGAGGGGGTTTCCGTCGCGGAGCTCCGGCGGCAGCAGCGGGTCGGGGGTGTTCTGGTGGACGACCGGCCGCAGCCAGCGTTCGACGGCGGTGCCGCCGACCGAGGTGGAGACCGATGTGGTGGCCGGGTACGGGCCGCCGTGGTGCTGCGCCGGGGCGACGGCCACCCCGGTGGGCCACCCGTTGACCAGCAGCCGGCCCGCGAGCGGGGTGAGTTCGGCCAGCAGCCGCGCGGCCGGCCCGTCGCTCGTCGTGGCCTCCTCCGCGCCGAGGTGGACGGTGGCGGTGAGGTTTCCGGCGAGCCGGGCGAGGACCGCGGACACCTCCGCCGCGTCCGCGTACCGGGCGACGACCGTGACCGGGCCGAAGCACTCCTCCAGCAGCAGTTCGTGGCCGTCGCCCGCGGCGATCCGGGTGGCCGGGACGGTGAGGAAGCCGGCGCTGACGGCGTTCTCGCCGCTCTCCCCCGGGGTCACCGGGCTCTCGACGCCGGGCAGCGCGCTCCGTTCCCGCACGCCGGTGACGAAGGCCTCGTGCATCCGGGCGTCGAGCAGGACCCCTTCCGTGGTGTCGCTGACGGCCTCGGTGAGGGAGCGCACCAGGCGGTCGCCCGCCGCCCCGGCGGGGGCCAGGACGAGGCCCGGCTTGACGCAGAACTGTCCGACGCCCAGGGTCATCGACCCGGCGAGGCCGGTGCCGATCTCCTCGGCCCGCTCCGCCGCCGCGGCCTCGGTGACCACGACGGGGTTGAGGCTGCCCAGCTCGCCGTGGAAGGGAATGGGCACCGGGCGCGCGGCGGCGGCGTCGAAGAGGGCCCGGCCGCCCCGTACGGAGCCGGTGAACCCGGCGGCGGCCACCCGGGGGTGCCGTACCAGCTCCACCCCGGCGTCGAAGCCGTGGACCAGGCCGACCAGCGCCTCCGGCAGCCCGTGCCGCGCCGCCGCCCGGCGCAGCACGGAGGCGCACAGCTCGGAGGTGGCGGGGTGGTCGGGGTGCGCCTTGACGACGACGGGGCAGCCCGCGGCGAGCGCGCTGGCGGTGTCCCCGCCCGGCACGGAGAACGCCAGCGGGAAGTTGCTCGCCGCGTAGACGGCGACGACCCCGAGGGGCACCTTGTAGCGGCGCAGGTCGGGGCGGGGCACGGGGACCGCGTCCGGATCGGCGCGGTCGATGAGGATGTCCAGGAACGCGCCCTCCGTCACGGCCTCGGCGAAGGCACGCAGCTGGTGGGTGGTCCGCGCCAGTTCCCCGGTGAGCCGGCCGGGCCCCAGCGCCGTCTCGGCGTCGGCGGCCTCGACGACGAAGTCGCCGGCCGCGTCGAGGAGGTCGGCGGCGGTGCGCAGGAACGCGGCCCGGACGGCCCGGTCGGCGAGGGCCGGGCCCGCGGCGTCGGCGGCGCGGACCGTCCGGTCGACCTCCTCCGGTGTGGCCTCGACGGCGACCTGCTCCCGCTGCTTCCCGGTCCTGGGGTCGACACTCCAGACTGCTGCTGTCACCGCGCATCCTTCCGCGTGCCCACAGGTCGTTCGATAGGCTGAACGTTGTTCCTGATGATGAATGCTCCGGGGACAGTATTCCTGGCCAACGAGGGGGTCAAGGCCGATGCCGGCTGCGGAGACGGGCGGGGCTCCGGTGAAGTCCGCGGTGCGCACCGTGGAGTTGCTGGAGTTCTTCGCGAGCCGCCCCGGCCTGCACCCGCTGGCCGCCGTCCAGGAGGCCGTGGGCTACCCCAAGTCCAGCCTCTACATGCTGCTGCGCACCCTGGTGGAGCTGGACTGGGTGGAGACGGACGCGACGGGCACCCGGTACGGCATCGGCGTCCGCGCGCTGCTGGTCGGCACCGCGTACCTGGACGGCGACGAGGTGGTGGCCGCCGCCCGCCCGGCCCTGGACCGGCTGGCGGAGGACACCGGCGAAACGGTTCATCTCGCCCGGCTGGACGGCACCGACGTCGTCCACCTCGCGACCCGGCAGTCCCGGCACCACCTGCGGCCCTTCCCCCGGGTGGGGCGCCGGCTGCCCGCGCACTCGACGTCCCTGGGCCGGGCGCTGCTGGCCACGTACTCCGACGAGCAGGTGCGGGCGATGCTCCCGGCGGCGCTCACCCCGCTGACCGAGCACACGGTCACCGACCGGGAGCAGCTGATCGAGGAGCTGCACCGCATCCGGGAGCGGGGGTACGCCGTGGACCGCGAGGAGAACACGCTGGGGCTGTGCTGCTTCGGCGCGGCGCTGCCGTACCGCACCCCGGCCAGGGACGCGATCAGCTGCTCGGTGCCGGCGGCCCGGCTGACAGCGGAGCACGAACGGACGGTCCGGGAGGCCCTGTTCGCCGCCCGCGACCGGCTGCTCGTGGCCACCCGCCGGAGCTGACCCGGCCTCCCCCATGCGGCGGAGCAGGATCCTCACCGGGGCCGAGGCGCGGCCGGGGACGCCCCGCGAGAGTTGCGGGCATGGACGAGATCCCCCTCGGCTCCGCCCGGTCTCCGGCCGCGGCCGGAACGGCCGGTGGCGCCCCGGCCGTCGGGCCGGACCGGACGCCGCGGCGCGGCCGAGCGGCTCACCCCGTCGCGGAGCCTGGCCTACGCTGTCCGGATGACCGCCGGGATGCCCGTCGTCGCCGCCCGTTGCCCCGCCGGGCGCGCGGCGCGACGTCGTACGCCGTGAACGCCCTTCTCCGCAGTGCCGACGTGTTCCTGGGGCCGCGGGCGCGGACGGGCTGGGCCCATCTGGTGTTCGGCGGCGCCATGCTGATGCCGTATTACCTGGCGTCCTCGGTGCTGGTGGGACCACTGCTGGGCGAGGACGAGCCCTTCGGTTCCCTCGCCACCGTGCTGACGACGTTCGCCGTGGCCCTGCCCATCGTGGCCATGAGCGCGCTCCTCCCGCTCTCCCGGCCGCTCTCGCTGGGACTGCTGCACGCACTGCACGGAATCCCGGCCACCGAGTTGGCGAGCGGCCCGGCCCGGAGCACCGGGGCGCGGCTGCGCACCGTGGCCTGGTGCACCCTGCACTTCGGGGTCGGCGGGGTCATCAGCGGGATGAGCCTCGCGGTGCCGCCGTTCGCGTTCGCCCTCACGCTGCTGCCGTTCTCGGAGCGGCTGCGCCACCACGACCTGGTCCGCTTCGCGGCGTTCGACGGCCCCGCGCAGTGGGTCCTGTCCCCGCTCTCGGGCGTGGCGATGCTGATCGCGCTGGCGGGGGTCGCCGTCTCGACCGCCGAGTTGCTCGGCCGCGCCGCCCGCGTGCTGCTGGGGCCCACACCCTCCGACCGGCTCGCCGCCGCCGAGCAGCGGGCCACGGTGCTGGCACAGCGCAACCGGGTGGCCCGGGAACTGCACGACTCGGTGGGGCATGCGCTGAGCGCGGTGAGCCTGCAGGCGAGCGCGGCGCGCCGGGTGCTGGACGCCGATCCCGCGTTCGCCCGGCAGGCACTGGCCGCCATCGAGGAGACCGCCCGGCGGACCGTCGGTGAACTGGACGCCGTGCTGGGCCTGTTGCGGCAGGACGACGACGGGGACCGGGCGGCCGCACTGCCGTTGGGGCCGACGCTGGCGGAGCTGGACGAACTGCTGCTCCGCACCCGGGCGGCGGGCGTGACCATCGCCCCCTCGGTCTCGGGAGAGCTCGGGGCACTGCCGGACACGGTCTCCCGGGAGGCGTACCGGATCGTGCAGGAGGGCCTGAGCAACGCGCTGCGGCACGCCGGGCAGGTGCCCGTGCGCCTGCGGATCGCGGTGGAGAAAGAGGAGTTGGAGATCACCATGGAGAATCCGGTGCCCGCACGGGACCGCGTTCCGGACGAGGGCGGCGGCCGCGGCCTGCGGGGCATCGCCGAGCGCGCCACCCTGCTGCACGGCAGCGCACGGGCCGGGGAGGACGACGGGGTGTGGCGGCTCGCGGTGCGGCTGCCGACGGGAGGGGCCCGGTGACGCCCCTGCGGATCGTGCTCGCCGACGACGAGCAGCTGGTCCGGACGGCTCTGCGGGCGATTCTGGAGGCCGAGCCGGACATGACGGTCGTCGGGGAGGCCGCGACCGGCGCGGAGGCGGTGCCGCTGATCCGTGAACTCCGCCCGGATCTGGTGCTGATGGATGTGCGGATGCCGGAGATCGACGGCATCCGGGCCACCGAACAGCTGCTCCGCACCATGCCGGAACCGCCGCGCGTGGTCGTGGTGACGACCTTCGAGAACGACTCCTACGTCTATGACGCGCTGCGGGCCGGGGCCAGCGGCTTCCTGCTCAAACGCTCGGGGGCGGAGGAGCTGGTGCAGGCGGTCCGGCTGGTCGCCCGCTGCGATTCGCTGCTGTTCCCGGCCGCGGTACGGGCACTGGCCGCCGAGCACGCGCCCGCACCCCGGGCGGGCGGCCCCGGCGCGCCCTGGCTGAACCGGCTCACCGACCGGGAGGCGGAGGTGCTGCGGCTGATGGCGTCGGGGCTGTCCAACGCCGAGATCACCGAACGGCTCCGGGTGGGCCCCGCGACGACCAAGACGCATGTGGCGGGGGTGCTCACCAAGCTCGGGGTGCGGGACCGCACCCAGGCGGTGATCGCCGCCTACGAGTCCGGCTTCCTCCGGCCCGGGTGAGGCGGCGGCGGGGCGTGCGGGGTGCCTCGGCGATCGGCTCGACGGTCGCCTTCGGTGCGGAGGCGGTCGCGGGGCGCGGGGCGTGGGGGCGTGGGGGCGCCCTGCCGGGGCGGGCGCACGGGGTGCACAGGCTGTCACGTGCGAAGTGAGCGCCTGTGCACCTCCGGTGCAACCGTGATGCGGTCGCGGGGGCCGGTCTCCGGGAGTCCGGTTTCCGAGCGTGGGGTTCAGCCCACGCGCTCGATGCGGGCGTTGCGGATCAGGTTCTTCCCCGGCTCCCGGACCTCCTCGAACGCCGCGTTGTTCAACAGCGCACAGCTACCGGACGGCCCCGTCACCGACACCGTCGTCGACTTGTCGTTGTCCAGGTTCGTCACCTTCAGCTTCGTCCCCACCGGGAACTCACCACTCGTCGCACCCGGAGCCCCGCCCTCACCCGACAGCGTCACCGTCGAACCCGGGCAGACGACCTCACCCTTCGCCTCCGCACCGCCCGCGTCGGCTCCCGCACCCGCGTCGTCCGCGGCGCCGCCGTTGCCCGCGCCGTCCGCCGGGGGCTGTTCCGCGGACTGGCCCGCGTCTCCGCCGCCTTCGCCGCCTTCACCCACGCGCTCGATCCGGGCGTTGCGGATCAGGTTCTTCCCCGGCTCCCGGACCTCCTCGAACGCCGCGTTGTTCAACAGCGCACAGCTACCGGACGGCCCCGTCACCGACACCGTCGTCGACTTGTCGTTGTCCAGGTTCGTCACCTTCAGCTTCGTCCCCACCGGGAACTCACCACTCGTCGCACCCGGAGCCCCGCCCTCACCCGACAACGTCACCGTCGAACCCGCGCAGACGACCTCACCCTTCGCCTCCGCACCGCCCGCACCGGACGCCATGCCGGTGCTGGCGTTACTGGTCGCCGCCATCACCCCGGCCCCGGTGCCGGCGAGGGCGAAGGCGCCGACCAGCAGGGCGAGCTTCTTCTTGCGGCTGACGGTCCTCTTGTGTGCCATGTCTGACTCCTTTTCTGGGCGTTCCGCGTTCTCATACGGAGGGAGTCGCGCTTCGTTTCAAGGCCCCCGGAAAATAATCGCGCGAATCTGCCGGAGAATTGCCTCCGAGGGCACTCCGCCACTCCCTCCCATAAAGCAGCCTTAAGGCTTAATGAAGCTTTAAGGCAGGAGGGTTTTCCCCGCCGCCGCAGCCGTCGCCCCGGGAAGCGAGTGGACGATCACCCAGGTCAGCACGGTAGATCCGGGCGCGGGAGGGGTGTCGCGCGCCGGCAGGGAAAGCGTGGCCGGCACCCCGGACGGAAAAGTCCGGCCCCCGTCGGAGCGCCGCGCAAATCCTTCGCGTGCGACCTTGGCAGACCACCGAAGGGTACTTTCCGACGCGCCGGAGAGCCTTGCATTCCGGCCTTCCACCCCGAAACCGGGCGCTCCTCCTGACGGAACCCGCGGGAGAATCCTGGATTCCGGATCGGCTCCCGGGTGCCCCACCCGCCCGGCTCCGGAGCGCCGTTGACGCCGCGAAGTGCCCGATCACGACCCAGATCTCCGGTCATGACCCAGGCCTCCGGCCGCGACGAAGGCCTCGGGCGGACGCGCCGCGGCGGGGACGCCTGTCGAGGTGCGGTGGCCGGTACGCCCTGCCGGCGGACGGCGGATCCGGCCCGTCACGGAAGGCCACGGACGGCCGCGGGAGACGGCGGACGGCTGCGGGAGGCCGCGGAAGCCGGGCGGACGGCCGCGGGAGACGGCGGAGGAAGGCAGCCGGAAGGTAATGGAACCGTAAACCCGTCTCGCTCGTTACCCCGGACATGACCGCAATGACCCCTGGCTCGAACATTCCGCTGTCCGTCCCCCGCGTGGTGGTGGACGTCAGCGCCCCGGTCCGTCTCGATGTGTCGGGCCTGCTCCTCACCGCGGACGGAAAGGTGCGCTCGGACGACGACTTCGTCTTCTACAACCAGCCCAACGGCCCGGGGGTGACCCACCGGGCGGGCGGCGGAGCCGGGCCGGACTCGGTCACCGTGGACACCGCCGCCGTCCCCGCGGACATCGAGAAGATCGTCGTGACGGCGAGCCTCGACGCCTCCGGGGCGACCTTCTCCGGCACCGAACCCACCGCGACCCTCCGGAGCGCCGACGACGGCAGCGTGCTGGCCACGTTCACCCCGCCCCGGTTGAGCGAGGAGACCGCCCTGGTGGTCATGGAGGTCTACCGCCGGGCCGGAGCGTGGAAGGCCCGCGCCGTCGGCCAGGGCTATGCGAACGGGCTGGCGGGCATCGCGACGGACTTCGGCGTGAGCGTCGAGGAGCCGGCCGCTCCCCCCGCTCCGGCGGCCGCCCCCCAGCCTCCGGCGCAGCCCGCGGCGGCACCCGCCGCGCCGGCCGCGCCCGCAGCGGCCCCGGCCGCCCCGCCGGCGCCGGGCACCGGGAAGATCAACCTCGACAAGGGGCGGGTGAACCTCCAGAAGAACCAGACCGTCTCCCTGGTGAAGGGCGGCGCCCCGCTGCTCAGCTCGGTCCGGATGGGGCTCGGCTGGGAACCGGCCTACCGCGGCAAGGACATCGACCTGGACGCCTCGGTCATCGCCTACGGCCCCGACCGCAAGAAGGTCGACACCTGCTACTTCGGCAAGCTCGCCATCCTGAACGGCGCCATCCAGCACTCCGGGGACAACCTCACCGGCGAGGGCGGCGGTGACGACGAGGCGATCACCGTGCACCTCGGCGGCCTGCCCCCGAACGTCACCGGGCTGGTCTTCACCGTGAACTCCTTCTCCGGCCAGCGGTTCTCCGAGGTCGCCAAGGCGTACTGCCGGCTGCTCGACGCGGGCACCGGCGAGGAGCTGGTGCGCTTCGACCTGACGGGCGCGGAGCCGCGGACGGGCGTGATGATGTGCAAGCTGATCCGCCAGTTCTCCGGCGAATGGGAGATGACGGCGATGGGTGAGTACGTCGACTCCCGCACGGTGCGGGGCATGGTCAAGCCGGGCGGGCAGGCGCTGTAGCTGCCCGGGAGGCGCCGGGCGCCGGGAGATCACGAACCGGGGTGGGCCGGTCACGGCGGAACGCTTGCCGTGACCGGCCCACCCCGGCCCCGTACGCTCCGGGCCCCCATTGCCCCGGGCCTCTTCGGCTCCGGGACCCCGTCGCCCCCGGGACCTCATCGGCCCCGTGGCCCTCGTACGATTCCGTGGCTCCCGGCCGGCCCCCGTACCCCCTGTACGGCACCGCGCCCGTACGGGGCCGGGGGCCGTTCGGGATCCGTAGGAAGCCCGGGCTCCGGGTCGTGAACTCGCGGCGTTGCGTGGCAAGGTGAGAGCACGTGGGCAGGCTCTCCGACGCCCCGACGAAGCGAGGAAAGCCCCATGGCGCAGCGACAGCCGCTACCGGAACAGGTCGACAAGACCTACGGCCCGTTCGACCTCAGTACCGTGCCGGCCTTCACGGGTGGCTTCATCAACTTCGGTTACTGGCGGGACATCCCGGTCGGGCGCCCCCTCACCGGGGAGGACCGGCTCCGCACCGAGCAGGAGCTCTACCGGGTCGTGCTGCGCGAGTTCGACCGCACCGTGGGGCTCGACGCCGTCGACGTCGGCTGCGGCATAGGGCTCGGGGCCGCCCTCGCGCTGCGCGAGTTCGGCTTCGGCGAGGTGTGCGGTCTGGACGTGCACCCCGAGCAGCTGGACCGGGCCCGGTACGCGAACGCGGCCCTCCTGACCGAACTGCCCTCACGGCTCCGCTATGTGTGCGGCGCCGCCGAGAGCATGCCCCTGCCCGACCTCTCCGTCGACTGCCTCTACTCCGTGGAGTCCGCCCAGCACTTCCCCGACATGCCCGGCTTCGCAGACGAGGCCGCCCGGGTGCTGCGCCCCGGCGGCCGGCTGGCGGTGGCGACGTTCTTCGCCACGAGCCGGCACGCGGCCCGGGCGCTTCCCGGGCTGCTGCCCAGCTACGCGGACCGGCTGGACCATCCGCACGTCATCGGCCTGTTCGTGGAGGACCTGGCCGCGGCCGGGCTGCGGAACGTCACGGCCCGCTCGATCGGTGAGGACGTCTGGGCGGCCTACGACCGCTGGCTCGCCCAGACGCCCCTGGAGTACCTCTGGCCCCGCCGCTTCCTGGAGGCGTACGAGACCGGGCTGCTCGACTACTACGTGGTCACCGCTGACGCCGCCACGGCCCGGTGATCGCCAGCATGATCCCCGGCTCCTGGATGTTGGCGAACAGCGTCCGCCCGTCCGGGGAGAACACCACACCGGTGAACTCGCTGAACTCCGGCTCCCCGGCGGTGCCGATGTTGAGGTCGTTGCGCGCGATCGGGTAGGTCTCCCCGCTGTCCGTGGCGCCGAAGAGGTGCTGGACGCCCTCGCCGTCCTCGGCGATGACCAGGCCCCCGTACGGGGAGACGGTGATGTTGTCCGGGCCGTCGAACGCCCCGTCCTCGCCGGGGTTCCGGTTGACGCCCAGCAGCACCTTGAGGGTCAGGGTCCGGCGGCGCGGATCGTAGAACCAGACCTGGCCGTCGTGCGCGACCGGGCTCTCCTCCCGGGCGTAGGAGGACACGAAGTACGCGCCGCCGTCCGCCCACCACATGCCCTCCAGCTTGCGGCCCCGGGTGACCTCGCCGTCGGCGAACTGCTTGCGCACCGGCTTCGTCCGGGCGTCCCGGTCGGGCACGTCGACCCAGTCCACGCCGTAGACCGTGCCGGTGCGCGTGGCCCGGGACAGGTCGTCGACGAACCGGCCGCCCGAGTCGAAGCACTTCGGCGCCTGGAGCACCCCGGCGTCGTCGGCCAGCGTCCGCAGCCGGCCGCGGCCGTGCCGGAAGCCGTGCGGCGGCACCCAGCGGTAGAACAGGCCGTTCGGGCCGGAGGCGTCCTCGGTCAGATACAGATGGCCGCGCCGCTGGTCGACGACCACGGCCTCGTGCGCGTACCGGCCCAGGGCCTTGACCGGCCGGGGTGCACGGTTGGCGCGCCGGTCCTGCGGGTCGACCTCGAAGACGTAGCCGTGATCCTTGGTCATCCCGTGCTCGCCGGCCCGGTCCTCGCTCTCCTCGCAGGTGAGCCAGGTGCCCCACGGGGTGCTGCCGCCCGCGCAGTTGGTGGACGTACCGGCGATGCCGACCCACTCGGCGACCTGTCCGTGCCGGTGCACCTCGACCACCGTGCAGCCACCCGAGGCGGCCGGGTCGTAGACGAGACCCTCGGTGAGCGGGACCGGGTGGTCCCAGTCGGCCCGGGGGCCCTTGAGCTCGTGGTTGTTGACCAGCAGCGTCACCCCGCGCCGGCCCTCGAAGGCGGCCGTGCCGTCGTGGTTGGAGGGGGTGTACTCCCCGGACTCCAGCCGGGTCTCCCCGCTGCGGGTGATGATCCGGTACGAGAACCCGGCGGGGAGGGCGAGGATGCCGTCCGGGTCGGCCACGAGCGGCCCGTAGCCGGTCCTCCCTCCGGCGCCGGCCTCACCGGTGCCGGTGTCCCCGGGCTCGGATCCGAGGGCGCCGGGGGCGGTGCCCAGTACGCCGACACTGCCGGCGAGGGCGACCCCCGCCCCGGTGGCGGCCGAGCGCTTCGCGAAGTCTCTGCGGGTGAGCGGCATCGTGAACTCCTGAGTGGCCGGATCTGTCCCCTTGGTCTGCCGCTCCCACGCTGCCGCGCTCTCTCGAACGGCGGCTGAACTCGACACGACATCCCCGGGCCGATAGGGGATCCGTTCCCCTCTCCGCGTTCCTGCCGCTGTCACCCCTCATCCACGCAGAACAGCAGGAAATGGCCGATATCGCACCATGGCCCGGCAGGCGGGCGCTCCGGCGGCGGCCCCGGCAGCCCGCACCGGAAGACCACGCCGGGCCACCCCTACAGAATCCGCGCACCCCCGCGCCCACGGAACCCCGGGGCGACCACAGGGCCGGGCGCCCGAACGTCAGGCGGTCAGGTGATCTGGCGGTCAGGTGATCAGGCGGTCAGCGCCCCGACGCCGACCGGGCCTTGAAGGCCGCCTTCCGCGCCTCCTTGGCCAGCTTCTTGTCCGGGTGCAGCCGGCCCATCGCCTCCAGGACCTCCGCCGCCGCCGGGTGGTCCACCCGCCAGGCGGCCTCGAAGAACCCGCTGTGCTGCCCGACGACGCCCTCGACCAGCTCCCGCAGCTCCGCGGTGTCCTCCACCCGGTCGAGCTGGGCCGCGATGGTGTCGATCGTCAGCCAGAACACCATGTCCTGGGGCGGCGGCGGCACATCCGTGATGCCGCGCTCGGCGAGCCCCACCCGGGCGAGACCGCCCAGCCGCGGGTCGTCGAGCACCTCGCGGAGCGCGGTCGCGGCCTCCGGGCCGACCATCAGCAGCGCCTGCTGGCAGGCGAGCCGCCGCAGCGGGGCCTGCGGATCGTCCCCGCGGGCCGCCGCGAGCAGCTCACGGGTGGCGTCCGTGCCGTCACGCCGGGCGAGCCACGCCTCGAGCTCCCCCTGGGCGACCATCTCCGGGTAGCCGGGCAGCCGGTCCAGCAGGACGTCGGCGCCCTTGTCGGCGAGATCGCCGACGGCCGGGGCGTCCACTCCGGCCTCCAGCATCCGGGCCCGTACGCCGTAGACGCCGAGCGGCGTGAGCCGGACCATGCCGTAGCGCGAGACGTCCGCGTCGTCCGCTGCCGCGCCGTCCGGCGCCGCGCCGCCCTCCGCTCCCAGCTCCGCGATCAGCGTCTCGTCCACCGGCCGGTACTCGACGAGGCCGATGGGGGCGAGCAGCCGGAACTGGTCGTCGAGCCGCATCATCGCCTCGGACACGTCCTCCAGCACCTCGTCCGTGGGCTCGTCCATGTCCTCGGGGACGATCACGGAGGCGGCCAGCGCGGGCAGCGGCACGGCGGAGTCGCCCGAGCCGTCGTCGAGCACGGTGAGCAGGTAGAGGTTGCCGAGCACGCTGTCCAGGAAGTCGGCCTCCTCCTCCGGGTCCCAGTCCAGGGCGTCGAGGTCCAGCTCGCCGCCCTCGCCGATGTGCTCCACGAGGTCGGCGATGTCGGGCGCGGCGGCGTCGTCGAGGACGGTGTCGAGCCCGTCCAGCCAGAGGTCGAGGATGTCGCGGGGGCTGCCGGAGGTGACGAGCGCGGCGGCCTCCCCGGGGGTGGCGGTTCCGGCCGCCCCGTCCTCGGCGCCGGCCGCTTCCCCGGCCCCGTCCGGTGCGTCCTCCTCGACGTCCACCAGCCCGGTGTCGACGGCCAGCCGCCAGGCCTCCCCGGCGTGTGCCGGGCCGTCCTCGTCCTCGGTGAGCCCCAGGTGCGCGACGGCCTCCCGCAGCCCCTCGTCCAGAAGTTCGCCGCCGGCCCCCACCGGCGTCCCCGGACCGGCCCAGCGCGCGAGGCGTACTGCACGGGCGAGGAGCGGGGCCGCGAGGGCGTCGCGGGCCAGCTCGGCCTCCGAGGGCAGGCGCACCGGCGGCATGATGGGGCGGTCTCCGGACATCGGGGGATTCTCCTCGGGACGCGGGTCTGGCACCGCCCAAGCCTAGACGGATTTCCCCCCATCCCACCCGGTTCATGTACCTGACAGGAGCAATACATCGGAGATCCCTTGACAACTCCGTTGACAACACAGGACATTGACGCGCGTAGAGCATCTTTCTACTCCACCCCTCACCCTTTCCGGAGACGTTGATGTCCGCTCACCCCATCCGCAGACCGGCGACGTTCGCCGCGCTGATCGCCGCCGCCATGGCGACCGGTCTGCTGGCAGCGCCGCAGTCGGCGAGCGCCGCCGATGTGCGTATCCACGACATCCAGGGCAACACCCGGATATCCCCGCTGGCGGGTAAGACGGTGACCGATGTGCCGGGCACCGTCACCGCCGTCCGCTCCTTCGGCTCCGCCCGCGGCTTCTGGCTCCAGGACCCGGACCCGGACCGCGACCAGGCCACCAGTGAAGGCGTGTTCGTCTACACCGGCTCCAAGACCCCCGAAGTGGCGGTGGGCGACTCCGTGCGGGTGTCCGGCACCGTCACCGAGTACTACCCCGGCGGTGCGGCGTCGGGCGTCCAGTCGGTCACCGAGATCAGCAAGCCCACCTGGACGGTGGCCTCCTCGAAGAACCCGCTGCCCGAGACCTTCCGGCTCAACGCCGCCTCCCTGCCGAACCGTTACTCCCCCACGGCCGACGGCGGGGACGGCAACGTCGAGTCGCTGCCGCTGGCCCCGCGCAGCTACGCCCTCGACCGGTACGAGTCCCTGGAGGGCATGCTCACCCAGGTCAAGGACGCCCGGGTGGTCGGCGCCGCGAGCGAGCACAACGAGCTCTGGGTGACGGCCGAGCCGAAGCAGAACAGCACGGTCCGCGGCGGCAGCCTGTACGGCTCCTACGGCCAGCAGAACGGCGGCCGGGTGAAGGTCGCCTCGCTGCTCCCGCTCGCGGAGCGGCCGTTCCCGCAGGCGAACGTCGGCGACCGGCTCACCGGGGTCACCTCCGGCCCGCTGGACTACGACCAGTTCGGCGGCTACGAGGTCCAGGCCACCGCGCTCGGCGCGCTGGAGGACAACAAGCTCCAGCGCGAGAAGACCCGCAAGCAGGCGGAGTCCGAACTCTCCGTCGCCACCTACAACGTGGAGAACCTCTCCCCGAAGGACACGCAGGCGAAGTTCGACCGGCTCGCCGGGGCCGTCGTGGAGAACCTCTCCTCCCCCGACGTCATCGCGCTCGAGGAGGTCCAGGACGACAACGGCCCCACCAACGACAAGGTGGTGTCCGCCGACGCCACCCTGAAGAAGCTCACCGAGGCGATCGCCGCCGCGGGCGGCCCGTCCTACGCCTGGCGCCAGATCGACCCGGCCGACGACCAGGACGGCGGCCAGCCCGGCGGCAACATCCGGGTGGCCTTCCTCTACAACCCGCAGCGGGTCTCGTTCACCGATGTGGCCGGCGGCGACGCCACCACCGCGGTGACCCCGGTGAAGTCCGCCGGCGGCGCGGCGCTGTCCGCCAACCCCGGCCGGATCGAGCCGGCCGACGAGGCCTGGAAGAACAGCCGGAAGCCGCTGGCCGCCCGGTTCACCTTCCGCGGCAAGCCGGTCTTCGTCATCGCCAACCACTTCAACAGCAAGGGCGGCGACCAGGGCCTGGACAGCCGGTTCCAGCCTCCGGCGCGGCCCTCCGAGACCCAGCGGACGGCGCAGGCGAAGGTGGTCAACACCTGGCTGAAGTCGCTGCTAGCCATCGACGCAAAGGCCCGGGTCGTCGTCGCGGGCGACCTGAACGACTACGACTTCTCCCCCGCCCTCGACGCCCTCACCGCCGGCCGGGCGCTCACCGACCAGGTGAGCCGCCTGCCGCGCGCCGAGCGGTACGGCTACGTCTTCAACGGCAACTCGCAGGTGCTGGACCACATGCTGACGAGCCGGGGCATCCGCAAGCCGGACTACGACATCGTCCACGTCAACGCGGAGTTCGCCGACCAGGTGAGCGACCACGACCCGCAGGTGCTGCGCTTCCGGCCGTGAACCGGAAGCACCTCGTAGATCTGCTGACACGTTGAGTGAGCAGATTTAAGTGGATCATTGCGGACGGGAGGGGCGAGACTCGGCAGAGTCCCGCCCCTCCTCTCCGGAAGGTCACTCCATGTCCGCAGTCCGCCCCTTCGGCCGCACCCTGTGCGCCATGGTCACCCCGTTCACCGACGACGGTTCGCTCGACCTCGACGGCGCCCAGCGGCTCGCCACCCATCTGGTGGACCGCGGAGGCTGCGACGGTCTGGTGCTGAACGGCACCACGGGCGAGTCGCCCACCACCACCGACGCCGAGAAGACCCGCCTGGTCGAGGCCGTGGCCGAGGCCGTCGGGGACCGGGCACGGATCACGGCCGGGGTGGGGAGCAGCGACACCCGGCACACCATCGGGCTGGCCCGGGCCGCCCAACGGGCAGGCGCCCATGGGCTGTTGGTGGTCACGCCGTACTACAGCCGCCCGCCGCAGGAAGCGGTCGAGGCGCACTTCCGCGGCGTCGCGGACGCGGTGGAGCTCCCGGTGATGCTCTACGACATCCCGGGCCGCACCGCCACCCGGATCGAACCGGCGACCATGATCCGGCTGGCCGGGCATCCGCGCATCGCCGGGGTGAAGGACTGCGCCTACGACGTCCTGGGCATCTCGAAGGTCCTCAGCGACACCGGGCTCGCCGTCCACTCCGGCTGCGACGAGATGAACCTGCCGCTCTACGCCATCGGCGCGGCCGGGGTCGTCAGCACCGTGGCGAACGTCGCCGGGCCGGAGATCCGGGCGGTGCTCGACGCCCATGACCGCGGCGACACCGCCGAGGCCGCGCGCCTGCACCGGCGGCTGGTCCCGCTGACCGAGCTCATGATGGCCGGCGGCCTCCCCGGCGCCGTCACGGCGAAGGCGCTGCTCAACGCCCTGGGGCTGCCGGGCGGACCGGTGCGCGGACCACTGCAGCCCGCCGGTCCGGAGCGGACCGACGGGCTGCTGGACGCCCTCGCGCGGCTGCGCCGCGCAGCCCCCGTCGCGGTGCCGAGGCCGGGTTCCGTCGAGATCCGGAGCTGACCTCGCGGAGCCGGCCGGCGCACACCGGCGGGGGCGGGTGATCAGTTGTGGCTGTGCAGCGCCTCGTTGAGGCCGCCCCAGGAGCCGCTGCGCTGGAGCACCTCGACCCGCCCGGTGGTGGAGTTCCGCCGGAACAGCAGGTTGTTGGCGCCGGAGAGCTCCAGCGCCTTGACCACGGTGCCGTCCGGCAGGGTGACCCGGGTACCGGCGGTCACGTACAGGCCGGCCTCCACGATGCAGTCGTCGCCGAGGGCGATGCCGATGCCGGCCTCGGCGCCGAGCAGGCAGCGCTCACCGATCGAGACGATCTGCTTGCCGCCGCCCGACAGGGTGCCCATGATCGACGCGCCACCGCCGATGTCGGAGCCGTCGCCCACCACGACACCGGCGCTGATCCGGCCCTCGACCATGGAGGTGCCCAGGGTGCCGGCGTTGAAGTTGACGAAGCCCTCGTGCATGACCGTGGTGCCGGCGGCCAGGTGGGCGCCGAGCCGGACCCGGTCGGCGTCCGCGATGCGCACCCCGGACGGAGCGACGTAGTCGGTCATCCGCGGGAACTTGTCGACGCTGGTCACCGCGAGGTGCAGGCCCTCGGCGCGGGCGGCGAGCCGCACGGTCTCCAGCCGGTCGACGGCCACGGGGCCGAGGCTCGTCCAGGCGACGTTGGCGAGCAGCCCGAAGATGCCGTCCAGGCTCTGCCCGTGCGGACGCACCAGACGGTGGCTGAGCAGGTGGAGCCGGAGGTACGCGTCGTGCGCGTCGAGCGGCTTGTCGTCCAGGGAGGCGATGACCGTGCGGACGGCGACGATCTCGACCCCGCGGCGGTGGTCCGGGCCGAGCGCGGCCGGTGCCTTCTCGCCGAGCAGCTCGGCGGCGCGCTCGGCGCTCAGCCGCTCGGTGCCCGCCGGGCCGGGCTCGGCGACGAGCTCGGGAGCGGGGAACCAGGTGTCGAGCACGGTGCCGTCGGCGGTGACAGTGGCGAGGCCGGCGGCGACGGCGCCGGTGGAACGGGAAGCGGTAGCAGCATCGGTCATGGTCGAACGCTAACCGGCCCGGGCCCCCGGACGCTAACCGGTCTCAGTGCGCAGACCTCCTGCACAGCGGCGCCGTCACCCCGCCGGAGACCGGCCGCGGGCGGGAACGGGCCGTCGGGCGGGCCCCTGCCGGAAGCGGCCCTCCGGCGCGGGCCGCGGACCCGCCCGGCCGACAGCCCCCCTCCGGGCCCCGACGGGCACGGCCCTCCGGCGCCTGCCCGCGGACCGGGTCGCCGGACGACCGTCCTCCGGCCCCGGCGGGCACGGGGCTCAGTCGAGCAGGGTCTCCTTGGGGCGCAGCACGCAGAACTCGTTGCCCTCCGGGTCCGCCAGTACCACCCAGGTCACGTCCGCGCCCTGGCCGACGTCGGCACGCCGCGCACCGAGCGCCAGCAGCCGCGCCACCTCGGCCTCCTGGTCGTCCGGGCTGAGGTCGAGGTGCAGCCGGTTCTTCACCGTCTTGCCCTCGGGCACGGGCAGGAAGACGATCCCGGGCCAGGTGTCCGGTCCGGCGCCGATGACGACCTCCTCGGGGTGGTCGAACAGCACCGCCCAGTCGAGCACCTGGCACCAGAAGCGGGCGAGTCCCCGGACGTCATGCGCGTCCACGGCGATCTGGAACAGCGAAACGGCCATGCCCGCCAGTCTTCCCGGCGGGCATGGCCGTGTCAGCACGACAGGCGGTCCCGGACGCGCGGTCCGGGACGTCCGGTCACGCTCTCAGACGTTGAAGCCGAGCGCGCGCAGCTGCTCGCGCCCGTCGTCGGTGATCTTGTCCGGGCCCCACGGCGGCATCCAGACCCAGTTGATCCGGAGCTCGTTGACCAGACCCTCGGTCACGGACTTCGCCTGGTCCTCGATGACGTCGGTCAGCGGACACGCCGCGGACGTCAGCGTCATGTCGATCGTGGCGATGTTGGCGTCGTCGACGTGGACCCCGTAGATCAGGCCCAGGTTGACGACGTCGATGCCCAGCTCGGGGTCGACCACGTCCATCAGGGCCTCGGTGACCTCGTCGACGGTGGCCGTACCGGCCCCGGGGGTCGCGGGGGTCGCGGGGGTCCCAGGGGCCTCGGGGGTCTCGGTCGCGTTCTCGGTGGCGTTCTCGGTCATGCCGTCTTCCTCGCAGCCTCGTCGCCCAGTGCCTGGGCAGTGGCGTCCTTCCAGGCCATCCAGCTCAGCAGAGCACACTTGACCCGGGCCGGGTACTTGGAGACGCCGGCGAACGCGACCGCGTCCTCCAGCACCTCCTCCATCGCGTCGTCCGGCTCGATGCGGCCCTTGGACTGCATCAGCTCCAGAAACGTTTCCTGAATGCGCTGCGCCTCGGCGAGGTCCTTGCCCACCAGCAGCTCGTTCAGCACCGAGGCACTGGCCTGGCTGATCGAGCAGCCCTGGCCGTCGTACGAGACGTCCTCGACGGTCCCGCCGTTCAGCCGGACGCGCAGCGTGATCTCGTCACCGCATGTGGGGTTGACGTGATGCACTTCGGCGTCGCCGTCGCGCAGCCCGCGCCCGTGCGGGTGCTTGTAGTGGTCCAGGATCACTTCCTGGTACATCGAATCAAGCTTCACGAGTCAGCCTGTCCTCACTGCTCTGCCGGTCAACCGAAAAAGTTCCGTACGTACTCCAGGCCCTCGACCAGGGCGTCCACCTCGGCGGGAGTGGAGTACAGATAGAACGACGCTCGCGTGGTCGCGGGAATTCCGTACCGCAGGCAGACCGGCCGTGCGCAGTGGTGGCCCACCCGGACCGCGATGCCCTGCTCGTCGAGCACCTGCCCCACGTCGTGGGGGTGGATGTCCCCGAGTGTGAAGGAGATCGCCGCTCCGCGGTCCTCGGCCGTGGTCGGGCCGATGATCCGCAGGTCGGGGACCTCCTGGAGCCGCTTCACCGCGTACTCGGTGATCGCGTGCTCATGGGCCTGGATGTTGTCCATGCCGATCGAGGTCAGATAGTCCACGGCCGCGCCGAGGCCCACGGCCTGCGCGATCGGGGGCGTTCCGGCCTCGAACTTGTGGGGCGCGGGAGCGTAGGTCGACGAGTGCATCGACACGGTCTCGATCATCTCGCCGCCGCCGAGGAACGGCGGCAGGTCCTCGAGGAGCTCCTGCCGGCCCCACAGCACGCCGATGCCGGTCGGACCGCACATCTTGTGGCCGGTGAAGGCCACGAAGTCCGCCTGGAGCGCCTGCACGTCCAGCGTCATGTGCGGCGCGGCCTGCGAGGCGTCGATCAGCACCAGGGCGCCGACCTCCTGCGCCCGGCGCACGATGGCCTCGACCGGGTTGAGCGTGCCCAGGATGTTGCTGACCAGCACGAACGAGACGATCTTCGTCTTCTCGGTGATGATCTGGTCGATGTTGGAGAGGTCGAGCCGGCCGTCGTCGGTCAGGCCGAACCACTTCAGCTTCGCGCCGGTGCGCTGCGCCAGCAGCTGCCACGGCACGATGTTGGAGTGGTGCTCCATCTCCGTGATGACGATCTCGGTCTCGCGGTCCACGCGGTAGGGCTCCTCGGCCCAGCCCAGCATGTTGGCCACGAGGTTGAGCGACTCGGAGGCGTTCTTGGTGAAGATCACCTCGTCGCGGCTGGGCGCGTTGATGAACGCCGCGACCTTGTCGCGCGCGCCCTCGTACAGCGCCGTGGCCTCCTCGGCGAGGACATGCACGCCGCGGTGGACGTTGGCGTTGTACCTCTCGTAGTACCCGCTCAGGGCATCGAGCACCTGCCGCGGCTTCTGCGAGGTCGCCGCGTTGTCCAGGTACACGATCTTCTTCCCGTCGTGGACCGTACGGTCCAGGATGGGAAAGTCCTTGCGGATCGCCTCGGTGTCGAGGAGGCCCGGCAGTGTCGTCACGCCCCTTGCCCTCCGTTCGTCCCCGGAGCCTTCGCCCGGGTGGTGTCCCCGTCCCCGCCGGTGCGGCGGGGACGGGGCGTGTCAGTCTCCTGACGGGGAGCGTCACTCACCCGTCGTGCCGGCCTTCACATAGGCCTCGTAGCCCTCGTTCTCCAGCTTGTCCGCGAGCTCCGGGCCGCCGGACTCGGCGATCCGGCCGTTCGCGAAGACGTGGACGCGGTCGGGCTTGATGTAGCGCAGGATGCGCGTGTAGTGGGTGATCAGCATGGTGCCGACCTCGCCGCCCTCACGGACCCGGTTGACGCCCTCGGAGACGATGCGCAGCGCGTCGACGTCCAGGCCGGAGTCGGTCTCGTCGAGGATCGCGATCCGCGGCTTGAGCAGCTCGAGCTGGAGGATCTCGTGGCGCTTCTTCTCACCGCCGGAGAAGCCCTCGTTCACGTTCCGCTCGGCGAAGGACGGGTCGATGTTGAGGCGCTCCATGGCCTCCTTGACCTCCTTCACCCAGGTGCGCAGCTTGGGGGCCTCGCCCCGGACCGCGGTCGCGGAGGTGCGGAGGAAGTTGGAGACGGAGACGCCGGGCACCTCGACGGGGTACTGCATCGCGAGGAAGACGCCGGCGCGGGCGCGCTCGTCGACGGACATCTCCAGGACGTCCTCGCCGTCCAGGGTCACGGTGCCACCGGTGATCGTGTACTTCGGGTGGCCGGCGAGGGAGTAGGCCAGGGTGGACTTGCCGGAGCCGTTCGGGCCCATGATGGCGTGGGTCTCGCCCTGCTTCACGGTCAGGTCGACGCCGCGCAGGATCTCGCGGGGCCCGTTCTCGGCCTCGACGGAGACGTGCAGGTCGTGGATCTCAAGCGTTGCCATGGGTGTCTCAGGACTCCTGGGTGACGGAGACGAGCACGTCGTCCCCTTCGATCTTTACGGGGTATACGGGCACGGGGCGCGTCGCGGGGAGACCGGACGGCTTGCCGGTGCGCAGGTCGAAGCTCGACCCGTGCAGCCAGCACTCGATCTGGCAGTCCTCCACCTCGCCCTCGGAGAGCGAGACGTTGGCGTGCGAGCAGATGTCGTTGACCGCGAACACCTCGCCCTCGGTGCGGACGACGGCGACCGGGGTCCCGCCGAGCTCCACCCGCTTGGGCGTGTCCTCCTCGAGGTCGCCCAGCGCGCAGGCGCGTACGAAGGTGTCGCTCATGCCACGGACGCTTCCAGCTCGGCGTCGATCTTGGCGATCAGCCGCTCCTCGACGTCCGGCAGGCCGATCTGCTGGACGAGCTCGGCGAAGAAGCCGCGGACGACCAGCCGGCGGGCCTCGTCGGCCGGGATGCCGCGGGCCATCAGGTAGAAGAGCTGCTCGTCGTCGAAGCGGCCGGTCGCCGAGGCGTGGCCGGCACCGACGATCTCGCCGGTCTCGATCTCCAGGTTGGGGACCGAGTCGACGCGGGCACCGTCGGTGAGCACCAGGTTGCGGTTGAGCTCGTAGGTGTCGGTGCCCTCGGCGGCGGCCCGGATGAGGACGTCGCCGATCCACACCGCGTGGGCGCCCTGGCCCTGCAGCGCGCCCTTGTAGGTGGCGTTGCTGCGGCAGTGCGGGGTGTTGTGGTCGACGAAGAGCCGATGCTCGTGGTGCTGGCCGTCGTCGGTGAAGTACAGGCCGAGCAGCTCGGCCTCGCCGCCGGTACCCGCGTAGTTGACCCGCGGGTGGAGGCGGACCAGGTCGCCGCCGAAGGAGACCACGATCGACTTGAAGGAGGCGTCCCGGCCCACGAGCGCGTTGTGCTGCGCGGCGTGGACGGCGGTGTCGTCCCAGTCCTGCACGGAGACGACGGTGAGCTTGGCACCGTCCCCGAGGAGGAAGTCGACGTTGGCGGCCAGCACCGCGTCGCCGGTGTGGTCGATCACGACGACCGCCTCGGCGAAGGCGCCGAGCTCGATCACCTGGTGGCCGAAGGCGGTGCCGCCCTCGCCGTGCACGGCGATCCGGATCGGCTCGGTCAGCACGGCGTCCTTGGGCACCGAGACGACCGAGGCCTTCTCGAAGGAGGAGTAGGCCTGGGCCGCGACGCGGTCCACCGGGACACCGGCCTTGCCGACCCGGGCGTCGTCCCGGCCGACGGTCTCGACGCTCACCCCGTCGGGCGCGCTGACCTCGACCTTGACGCCGCCGCCGTTCGCCACGGCGGTGCCGTCGTGCAGGCCCTTGAGCCGCTCGAGGGGAGTGAACCGCCACTCCTCCTCACGGCCGTGCGGGACCGGGAAGTCCGCCACGTCGTAGGACGGCGGCGCACTCATCCGAGTGGCGACGGTGGACTCCGCGGCCACCGCGATGGACCCGGTGGTGGTGGCACCCGCCGGAATGTTCTGAGCCTCAGCCATGGCTGTCGTCGTGCTCTCTCTCTGCCTGATTGGGTTCGCTCGCCTCCGGTCGGTCCCACCGGATCCCGGGGTTCGGCGGTCCGTGCCCCGCACGGTCCTCCTCGCCCCGGGAGCGGCGCGTCCTTCGGTCCGCTCACGCTTCACGGGTCGGCCCCGCGCAGCGGGGCCCGGGTACGGACGGCTGGAGGTCAGCCGACCGCGCCCTCCATCTGCAGCTCGATCAGCCGGTTGAGCTCGAGCGCGTACTCCATGGGGAGCTCGCGCGCGATCGGCTCGACGAAGCCGCGCACGATCATCGCCATCGCCTCGACCTCGCTCAGACCGCGGCTCATCAGGTAGAAGAGCTGGTCGTCACTGACCTTCGACACGGTCGCCTCGTGGCCCATGGACACGTCGTCCTCGCGGACGTCCACGTACGGGTAGGTGTCCGAGCGCGAGACCGTGTCGACGAGCAGGGCGTCGCAGAGCACGTTGGACTTGGAGCCCTCGGCGCCCTCGCCGATCTCGATCAGACCGCGGTAGGAGGTCCGGCCGCCGGCCCGGGCCACCGACTTCGAGACGATGTTGGAGGAGGTGTGCGGCGCCATGTGCACCATCTTGGCGCCGGCGTCCTGGTGCTGGCCCTCGCCCGCGAAGGCGATGGACAGGGTCTCGCCCTTGGCGTGCTCGCCCATCAGGTAGACGGCCGGGTACTTCATGGTGACCTTGGAGCCGATGTTGCCGTCGACCCACTCCATGGTCGCGCCCTCGTACGCCACGGCACGCTTGGTGACCAGGTTGTAGACGTTGTTCGACCAGTTCTGGATGGTCGTGTAGCGGCAGCGGGCGCCCTTCTTCACGACGATCTCGACGACCGCGGAGTGCAGCGAGTCCGACTGGTAGATCGGCGCGGTGCAGCCCTCGACGTAGTGGACGTAGGCGTCCTCGTCGACGATGATCAGCGTCCGCTCGAACTGGCCCATGTTCTCGGTGTTGATCCGGAAGTAGGCCTGGAGCGGGATCTCCACGTGCACGCCCTTCGGCACGTAGATGAAGGAGCCGCCGGACCACACCGCCGAGTTCAGCGAGGCGAACTTGTTGTCACCGACCGGGATGACGGTGCCGAAGTACTCCTTGAAGAGCTCCGGGTGCTCCTTCAGCGCCGTGTCGGTGTCCAGGAAGATGACGCCCTGCTCCTCCAGGTCCTCGCGGATCTGGTGGTAGACGACCTCGGACTCGTACTGGGCGGCGACACCGGCGACGAGGCGCTGCTTCTCGGCCTCCGGGATGCCCAGCTTGTCGTAGGTGTTCTTGATGTCCTCGGGCAGGTCCTCCCAGGAAGCGGCCTGCTTCTCGGTGGAGCGCACGAAGTACTTGATGTTGTCGAAGTCGATGCCCGACAGGTCGGAGCCCCAGGTCGGCATGGGCTTCTTGCCGAACAGCTTGAGGCCCTTGAGGCGCAGCTTCAGCATCCAGTCCGGCTCGGACTTCTTCGCGGAGATGTCGCGGACGACCTCCTCCGACAGACCACGCTTCGCGGAAGCGCCGGCGACGTCGGAATCGGCCCAGCCGTACTCGTACTTACCCAGGCCCTCCAGCTCGGGGTGGGCAGTCTCCGTGGGGAGCGTCATGCGGGGTTCCTCCCGGACGTGCTTGCAGATGCTGTGGACGTATGCGTGGTGCGCGGTGTGCTGCGGTTCTTCGGAACGAAGGTCGTGCACACCCCGTCGCCATGAGCGATCGTGGCCAGTCGCTGGACATGTGTACCGAGCAGGCGGGAGAAGACCTCGGTCTCCGCCTCGCACAGCTGCGGGAACTGCTCGGCGACATGGGCGACCGGGCAGTGGTGCTGGCAGAGCTGCTCGCCGACCGGTGCGCTGCGCGCCGTAGCAGCGTACCCGTCGGCGGTCAACGCCCTGGCCAGGGCCTCGGTCCGGTGTTCGGGGTCGGCACCCTCCACGGCTTCGCGGTAGGCGACGGCCTGGGCGGCGAGGCGGGCGCGGGCGAACGCGGCGACCGCGGCGTCGCCCAGCTCTCCGCCGCCGGCCGTCTGCGCGATCCAGCGCAGGGCATCGGCGGCGAGGCTGTCGTACGCCTGGTCGAAGGCGTCCCGACCGCAGTCGGTGAGGGCGAAGGCCTTGGCGGGGCGGCCGCGGCCGCGCGAGCCGTAGACCCGCTGCTCGCGGGGCTCGACGACATTGTCGGCGACCAGCGAGTCGAGGTGGCGGCGGACCGCGGCCTGGGTCAGCCGGAGCCGCTGAGCGAGCTCGGCCGCCGTGGACGGGCCGTGGTCGAGGATCGACCGGGCGACCCGGTTGCGGGTGCTGCGCTGGCCGTCGTCCTCGAAGGTTGCGGTGTGAGCAGGCGTGACGGACCCGGCGGTCTCCTCGACCGCCGCAGCCTTCGCAGCCTCACTCGCGTATTTCACAACGTCATTGTTGCGTAATTCTCGGCGCGGCGACAACCCACGATCCGGCCGCATCCAGGTGTGCTCGATCACTTAGGGTTACCTAATGCGCCGGTGACCAGGTCGGGGGACGGCCCGGTGGGCGGACCGGTGGGCGGATCGGTGGGCGGATCGTCGGGTACGGACGACTTCGGGACCTGGCGGTCGGGCCCCGGGCCGCGGTTCGTAGACTCTCCGGCATGCGAAGCGAGCCCTCCCCCAGCCGAATTCCCCGGCCCACGCCGGCCGAGGCACCCGGGGAGGTTCCCGCCGTCGAGGTCCGCGGGCTGGTGAAGCGGTACGGGACGAAGACCGCGGTGGACGGCCTCGACCTGACCGTCCGGCCCGGCACCGTCACCGCGGTCCTCGGCCCCAACGGCGCCGGGAAGACCACCACCGTCGAGAGCTGCGAGGGCTACCGCCGCCCCGACGCGGGCACCGTGCGGGTCCTCGGCCTCGACCCGGTCGCGGACGCCGCGGCGCTGCGCCCCCGTATCGGGGTGATGCTCCAGTCCGGCGGCGTCTATCCGGGGGCCCGCGCGGAGGAGATGCTGCGCCACACCGCCCGGCTGCACGCCCACCCGCTCGCCGTGGACCCGCTGATCGAACGCCTGGGGCTGGGCGGCTGCGGCCGCACCGCCTACCGGCGGCTCTCCGGCGGCCAGCAGCAGCGCCTCGCCCTCGCCATGGCCGTCGTCGGCCAGCCCGAGCTCGTCTTCCTCGACGAGCCGACCGCCGGTCTCGACCCGCAGGCCCGGCGGGCCACCTGGGAGCTGGTCCGCGAGCTGCGGGCCGACGGCGTCACGGTGGTCCTGACCACCCACTTCATGGACGAGGCCGAGCAGCTCTCGGACGACGTCGCGATCATCGACGGCGGCCGGGTGGCCGCCCAGGGCAGCCCCGAGGAGCTGTGCCGGGGCGGCGCCGAGAACACCCTCCGGTTCACCGGCCGGCCCGGGCTGGATCTCGCCGCGCTGCTCAAGGCCCTCCCGGCCGACACCGCCGCCGCCGAGCTGACGCCCGGCACGTACCGCGTCACCGGCAGGATCGACCCGCAGCTGCTGGCCACCGTGACCTCCTGGTGCGCCCAGCACGGCGTGATGCCCGACCGGATCTCGGTCGAGCGCCACACCCTGGAGGACGTCTTCCTGGAGCTCACCGGCAAGGAGCTGCGCGTATGAACCACGCTCACACCGGCACCTGCCGGGGGTCCGGGGGTTGCTCCCCGGGCGGACACAGCCTGGAGCTCACCGGCAAGGAGCTGCGCGTATGAACCACGGCCGCACCGGCACCTGCCGGAGGCCCGGGGGCTGCTCCCCGGGCGGACACAGCCTGGAGCCGACCGGCAAGGAGCCGCGCGTATGACCGCCACCGGCACGTTCACCCCGCGGCCCGGCGCCGCGCCGCTCGGCCGGATGATCGTCGCGCAGACGGCGCTGGAGACCCGGATGCTGCTGCGCAACGGCGAGCAGCTGCTCCTGACCGTGGTGATCCCGACCCTGCTGCTCACCCTGTTCAGCGCGGTCGACATCGTCGACACCGGGTCCGGCGAGCGCGTCGACTTCCTGGCCCCGGGCGTCCTGGCGCTCGCGGTGATGTCCACCGCCTTCACCGGGCAGGCCATCGCCACGGGCTTCGAACGCCGCTACGGCGTGCTGAAGCGGCTCGGTGCGTCTCCGTTGCCGCGCTGGGCGCTGATGACCGCGAAGACCGGTTCGGTCCTGGTCACCGAGGCGCTGCAGATCGCGCTGCTGACCGCTGTCGCGTTCGCGCTGGGCTGGTCGCCGCAGGGCGGTCCGGTGTCCGTCCTGCTGCTGCTCCTGCTGGGAACGGCGGCCTTCTCCGGCCTCGGTCTGCTCATGGCGGGCACGCTGAAGGCCGAGGCGACCCTGGCGGCGGCGAACCTCGTCTTCATCCTGCTGCTCGTCGCGGGCGGGGTGATCGTGCCGCTGAGCAAGTTCCCGGAGGCGGCGCAGAGCGTGCTCCAGCTGCTGCCGATCTCCGCGCTCTCGGACGGCCTGCGGGACGTCCTCCAGCACGGCGCCGGGGTGCCCTGGGGCGATCTCGGGATCCTCGCGGTCTGGGCCGTGCTGGGGCTCGGCGCCGCGGCCCGCTTCTTCCGCTGGGAGTGAGCTGCGCGCCGAAGCGGCCCGCGCCGCCTGGTCGTCGGCCGTTCCGCGGGCCGCGGCGGCGCCGCAGTCCCGCCCGCCGGCGCGGCCTCGCTCTCGCTTTCCCGCCGGACGGAGTGCCTCCGGTTCCCGCCATAGGGGTGCCTCCGGTCGGGCGGCCGGGAGCCCGGTGCCGGACGCCACCCGCTGTCCGGATCCCGTACCGCGGCTCCGGGGCGGGACCCTCGTGAAATCTTGCACAAGCCCCCGCCTACGATGAGTCCGTGCCGAATTCGTTGAATCCTCTCGAGCAGATCGCCCGCCGCTGGCAGCCCTCAGCGCGCCTGGTGGAGCGGGCCGCGCTGGCCACCGTGGTGATGGCCGTCGTCATCGTCGTCACCGGCGGCGCCGTGCGGCTGACCCAGTCCGGGCTGGGCTGCCCGACCTGGCCGACCTGCACCAAGGACAGCCTGACGCCCACCCATGAGATGGGCATCAACGGCATCATCGAGTTCGGCAACCGGATGCTGACCTATGTGCTCTGCGCCTTCGTCGGCTTCGCGATCATCGCGGCGCGGGCCCGGGCGCCCCGCCGGCGCTCCCTGACCCGGCTGGGCTGGGCGCAGTTCTGGCTGGTGATGGCGAACGGCGTGATCGGCGGGGTCACCGTGCTGACCGGCCTCAACCCGTACATCGTGGCCTCCCACTTCCTCGCCGCCTCCGCGCTGCTCACGGTCGCCGTCGTGATGTGGCTGCGGGCGCGTGAGGGCGACGCACCGGCCCGTCCGCTGGTGCCGCGGCCGGTGACCGTCCTGTCCTGGCTGACCGTCGGGGTGACGGCGGCGCTGATCGTCGTCGGTACGGTCGTCACCGGCTCGGGGCCGCACGCGGGCGACGCGAAGCGGGTGCACCGCATCCCGCTGGACTGGGAGCAGGTCACCCAGCTCCATGTCGATCTGGTCTTCCTGCTGCTGGGCCTGACGGTCGCGCTGCTGTTCACCCTGCGCGCGGTGGACGCCGCCGCCCCGGTGCGCCGCCGGGCGCTCGAGCTGCTCGTCGTGCTGCTGGCCCAGGGCGGCGTCGGCTTCGTGCAGTACTTCACGCATCTGCCCGAGCTGATCGTCGGCATCCACATGCTCGGCTCGTGCCTGGTGTGGATCGCCGTCCTGCGGGTGCCGCTCGCGCTGCGGGAGCGGCCGTGGACCGAGGAGCAGGCCGGCGTGCCGGGCCCGGCCACCGAGGACGCGGCGGTCCCCGCCGGGGTCTGAACCGGCCGCCCCGCGGTCCGGGCAGGCCGCCCCCTTGCGGGCGGTCCACTCCCCGCGGCCCGCACCACCCGCTCTGTACGCAGCTGCCCCCCTGTCACCGCCGAGGTGACAGGGGGCAGGTCGTTCTCCGGGCCCATGCCGCGGGCGGCCGGGCGCGAGGCCGCGACGCCGGTACCGGTACAGGCGCACGCTCCCGGTGCGGCGCGCGGTCCCAGCGCGGCGGGCGCTCCCGGTGCGGGACGCGCTCCCGATGGGGTACGCGACAGGAGCCGCCAGGCGCCCGTCACCCGGGCCATCGGGCCGTCGAGCCGTCGAGCCGTCGGCCGGGGTCAGCCGTTGCTGGGGCCGCCGAGCTGGAGGCCCGCCATCCGGCTCCACTCGTACGGGCCGGTGCGGACCTTCGCCGCGAAGTCGCCGTCGAAGGACTCGTGCAGGGTGATGCCCGCGCGCTCGGCCGCCTGCTGCGCGACGGCGTGGGTGGGGGCCACCAGGTCGCCCCAGGTGCCGTCCTCGGCGACGAGCACGATGCGGGTGCCCTTCTGACCGATGTAGGCGAGCTGGCCCTCGACGCTTCCGCCGTGGCTCTTGGCGAAGGCCTTGATCTGCTTCGCGAGTCGTGCCGCGCGGCGCTCCCCCCGTGCGTCGGGGGTGCTGTCGTCGGCCTGCTTGGTGTCTGCCATGAACTAGATGCTACCGACGGGTAGATCACCTGGCGACGTCCCGTGCGGGTGGCCTTGACCACGCGCCCGGATCACCCGGCCGAGTGAGGCGCGCGCCCCGCCGGGGAGACGGCAGGAAAGACTGCGGCGCCCCGGCCAACGACAGGGCCGGGGCGCCGGAGAGCAGGGGCGCGCGGAGCGTCCTCAGCGCAGGAACGGGTCCACGGCGATGGCCACGAACAGCAGGGACACATAGGTGATGGACCAGTGGAAGAGGCGCATCTCCTTGAGCTTCGCGCCCGTCACGCCCGCCTTGGCGCGCGCCTGGAGGCCGTGCGCCTCCTTGAGCCACCAGCCGCCTGCCACGACCGCCACCAGCGGGTAGAACCAGCCGACGTACCCCAGCGGCCACAGGGTCAGCGAGACGGCGACCATGACCCAGCTGTAGAGCACGATCTGGCGGGCGACCGCCGTGTTGCCGGCGATCACCGGCAGCATCGGCACGCCCGCACGCGCGTAGTCGTCCTTCACCTTCATCGACAGCGGCCAGTAGTGCGGCGGCGTCCAGAAGAAGATGACGAGGAAGAGCACGACCGCGGCCCAGGAGACCGAGTTCGTCACGGCCGACCAGCCGATGAAGACCGGCATGCAGCCGGCGATGCCGCCCCAGACGATGTTCTGGGCGGTCCGCCGCTTGAGGATCATCGTGTAGACGACGACGTAGAACAGCAGTGCGGCGAGTGACAGCGCCGCGGACAGCCAGTTGACCAGGACGCCGAACCACACGGTGGAGATCACGGCGAGCGACAGGCCGAACACCAGGCCCTCACGCGGTGACACCATGCCGGTGACCAGCGGACGCTGCGACGTGCGGTCCATCAGCGCGTCGATGTCCCGGTCGATGTACATGTTGAGGGCGTTCGCACCGCCGGCGGAGAGGTACCCGCCGACGCAGGTGGCGAGCACCAGCCACAGGTCGGGCACGCCCTGCTCGGCGAGGAACATCACCGGAACGGTGGTGATCAGCAGCAGTTCGATGATCCGTGGCTTCGTCAGAGCCACGAACCCCATGACCCTGGCCCCGATCGGCCGGTGGCCGGGGCTCTGCTCGCGCTCCCCCACAGTCCTTCGGACGTGGCCCGCAGGACGGGATTCGACGGCCGTCACGCACACCCCTGTATAGCGGCTCCAGCGGCTCCGGCCGCGGGGCACAGACCAGCAAGCACCGGTCAGTGAGGCCGGTTACGACTTGCGCGTACCACGCCACTCTAGACGTAGGGGGTACGTCGCCCGTCCCGGGGGTGGGTCGTGTCCGCTCCGGGCCGTCCGGGCCCGCTCCGGGCTCCCGCGACCGGGCCGTTCGCCGCCCGGCACGGCGCGCCACGCTCCCGACGGGCACGCGGAGCCCGGCCCGGCAGTCTGTAACAGTGACCGCCCGGCTGAGTCGGGGCAGCCGCTCGGCACGTATCCGGTAGCGCCGGGCCGCCGGTCCGCGGGCGACGACCAGTCGAAATACGGCGCGTCCCCGCGAGGATAGGCTTGGCAACGCCCGGTGCAGAACGTCACCGGCTTCGACATGTGGAGAGGAGCCCTGACTCAGGGTGAGCACCAAGCCGACCACCACAGACCTCGAGTGGACCGAACTGGACCAGCGGGCCGTCGATACCGTCCGCGTCCTGGCCATGGACGCCGTGCAGAAGGTCGGTAACGGCCACCCGGGCACGGCCATGAGCCTGGCTCCCGCCGCGTACCTGCTCTTCCAGAAGCTGATGCGGCACGACCCGGCGGACGCCGAGTGGACGGGCCGCGACCGCTTCGTCCTCTCCCCCGGCCACACCAGCCTGACGCTCTACATCCAGCTCTTCATGGCCGGGTACGGCCTGGAGCTGGACGACCTGAAGGCGTTCCGCACCTGGGACAGCCGCACCCCGGGCCACCCGGAGTACGGCCACACCACCGGTGTCGAGACCACCACCGGCCCGCTGGGCCAGGGCATCGCCAACGCGGTGGGCATGGCCATGGCCGCCCGCTACGAGCGCGGTCTCTTCGACCCGGACGCCGCCCCGCAGGCCTCGCCGTTCGACCACACCATCTGGACGATCGTCTCCGACGGCGACCTGGAGGAGGGCGTCTCCGCGGAGGCGAGCTCGCTGGCGGGCCACCAGAAGCTGGGCAACATCGTCGCGCTCTACGACGACAACCACATCTCGATCGAGGGCGACACCGCGACCGCCCTCTCCGAGGACGTGCTGCAGCGCTACGAGGCGTACGGCTGGCACGTGCAGCGCATCGAGCAGGCCGCCAACGGCGACTTCGACGTCCAGGAGCTGTACCGGGCGCTCAAGGCGGCGCAGGCCGAGACCGAGCGCCCCTCGATCATCGCGGCCCGCACGATCATCGCCTGGCCAGCCCCGAACGCGCAGAACACCGAGGCCTCGCACGGCTCGGCGCTGGGCGCCGCGGAGGTCGCCGCGACCAAGGAGGTGCTCGGCTTCGACCCGGAGCGCGACTTCCAGGTCGACGACGCCGTCTTCGCCCACGTCCGGCAGGCGCAGGACCGCGGCCGTGAGGCGCGTGCCGCCTGGGACAAGAGGTTCCAGGAGTGGCGCACCGCCAACGCGCAGCGCGCCGCCGACTTCGACCGCATCGCCGCGGGCGAGCTGCCCGAGGGCTGGGAGCAGAAGCTGCCGGTCTTCGAGGCCGGCAAGGACGTCGCCACCCGCAAGGCCTCGGGCGAGGTCCTCAAGGCGCTGGGCGGCGTGCTCCCCGAGCTGTGGGGCGGCTCCGCCGACCTCGCCGGGTCGAACAACACCACGATCGACGCGTCGTCCTCGTTCCTGCCCGCGGACAACCCGCTGCCCGAGGCGAGCCCGTACGGCCGCACGGTCCACTTCGGCATCCGCGAGCACGCCATGGGTTCGGCCATGAACGGCATCGCGCTGCACGGCAACACCCGCATCTACGGCGGCACCTTCCTGGTGTTCTCCGACTACATGCGCCCGGCGGTGCGGCTGGCCGCGCTGATGCAGCTGCCGGTCACCTACGTCTGGACGCACGACTCGATCGGCCTCGGCGAGGACGGCCCGACCCACCAGCCGGTCGAGCACCTGGCCGCGCTGCGCGCCATCCCGGGCCTGAACATGGTCCGGCCCGCGGACGCCAACGAGACCTCGATCGCCTGGCGCGAGATCACGCGGCGGCACACCGCGAAGCCGGCCCCGCACGGCCTGGCCCTCACCCGGCAGAACGTGCCGACGTACGAGGCCAACGAGGACGCCGCGAAGGGCGGTTACGTCCTGTTCGAGGCCGAGGGCGGGCAGCCGCAGGTCATCCTGATCGGCACCGGCTCCGAGGTGCAGCTGGCGGTCGAGGCACGGGAGAGGCTCCAGGCCACCGGGGTTCCCACCCGGGTCGTCTCGATGCCGTCCGTCGAGTGGTTCGAGGAGCAGGACCGCGGGTACCGCGAGAGCGTGCTCCCGCCGTCCGTGACGGCCCGGGTCGCGGTGGAGGCCGGCATCGGCCTCACCTGGCACCGGTACGTCGGCGAGGCCGGCCGGATCGTGTCGCTGGAGCACTTCGGTGCGAGCGCCGACTACAAGGTGCTGTTCCGCGAGTTCGGCATCACCGCCGACGCCGTCGAGACCGCCGCGCGGGAATCTCTCGCCGCCGCCGGCCGCTGACGCCCCTAGACGACTAGTAGGAGATGCAACTCTCATGGCAGACGCACTCAAGCGCCTCTCCGACGAAGGCGTGGCGATCTGGCTGGACGACCTGTCCCGCCGGCGCATCACGTCCGGCAACCTCGCCGAGCTGATCGACCAGCAGCACGTGGTGGGGGTCACCACCAACCCGTCGATCTTCCAGAAGGCGATCTCCGGCGGCGACGGCTACGAGCAGCAGCTCGCCGACCTCGCCGCCCGCCGGGTGACCGTCGAGGAGGCCGTCCGCATGATCACGACGGCGGACGTCCGGGACGCCGCCGACGTGCTGCGCCCGGTCTTCGACGCGACCGACGGCCGGGACGGCCGGGTCTCCATCGAGGTGGACCCGCGCCTGGCGCACAACACCCGGGCCACGGTCGCCGAGGCCAAGCAGCTCGCCTGGCTGGTCGACCGCCCGAACACCTTCATCAAGATCCCGGCCACCCGGGCGGGGCTCCCGGCGATCACCGAGGTGATCGGCAAGGGCATCAGCGTCAACGTCACGCTGATCTTCTCGCTGGAGCGCTACCGCGCGGTCATGGACGCCTACCTCTCCGGTCTGGAGAAGGCCAAGGCGGCCGGCCTGGACCTGTCGGAGATCGAGTCGGTGGCGTCGTTCTTCGTGTCCCGGGTGGACACCGAGATCGACAAGCGGCTGGACGCCCTGGGCACCCCCGAGGCCAAGGCGCTGCGCGGCAAGGCCGCCCTCGCCAACGCCCGGCTCGCGTACCAGGCGTACGAGGAGGTCTTCGGCTCGGACCGCTGGGCGGCCCTGGAGAAGGCCGGCGCCAACCGGCAGCGCCCGCTCTGGGCCTCCACCGGCGTCAAGGACCCCGCGTACAAGGACACCCTGTACGTCGACGAGCTGGTCGCCCCGGGCACGGTGAACACCATGCCGGAGGCCACCCTCGAGGCGTCCGCCGAGCACGGCGAGATCCGTGGCGACACGGTGCGCGGCGGCTACGAGCAGGCCCGCGCCGACCTCGACGCGCTGGCGGGCGTCGGCATCTCGTACGACGAGGTCGTGCAGCTCCTCGAGGACGAGGGCGTCGACAAGTTCGAGGTGTCCTGGAACGACCTGCTCAAGTCCACCGAGGCGGAGCTGAAGCGCCTCGCTCCTCCGGAGGCGTGAGTTGACCTCTTCGTCCGCAGGGAGCGTCAATCCGCTGCGTGACCCTCGGGACCGACGGCTGCCGCGCATCGCGGGGCCGTCGGGCCTGGTCATCTTCGGCGTCACGGGCGACCTGTCCCGCAAGAAGCTGATGCCGGCCGTCTACGACCTGGCCAACCGGGGGCTCCTGCCGCCGGGCTTCTCGCTGGTCGGGTTCGCCCGCCGGGACTGGGCGCACGAGGACTTCGCGCAGGTCGTGCACGACGCGGTGAAGGAGCACGCGCGGACGCCGTTCCGCGAGGAGGTCTGGCAGCAGCTGGCCGAGGGCTTCCGTTTCGTACCCGGCGAGTTCTCCGACGACGACGCGTTCGCCACGCTGAAGACGACCATAGAGGACCTGGACAAGGCACGCGGTACCGGCGGTAACTTCGCCTTCTACCTGTCGGTCCCGCCGAAGTTCTTCCCCACCGTGGTCGAGCAGCTGAAGAAGCACGGGCTGTCGGAGGGGGCGGGTGACTCGTGGCGGCGCGCCGTCATCGAGAAGCCGTTCGGGCACGACCTGCACAGTGCGCAGGAGCTCAACAACATCGTCCACCAGGTGTTCCGGCCGTCCGACGTCTTCCGGATCGACCACTACCTGGGCAAGGAGACGGTCCAGAACATCATGGCGCTGCGCTTCGCCAACACGATGTTCGAGCCGCTCTGGAACCGCAGCTACGTGGACCATGTGCAGATCACGATGGCGGAGGACATCGGGATCGGCGGCCGGGCCGGCTACTACGACGGCATCGGCGCCGCCCGTGACGTGATCCAGAACCACCTGCTGCAACTGCTGGCGCTGACCGCGATGGAGGAGCCGTCCTCCTTCGACGCCAAGGCGCTGGTGACCGAGAAGCTGAAGGTCCTGCGCGGCGTCAAGCTGCCCCGGGAGCTGGGCAAGCACACCGTGCGCGGCCAGTACGCCCGCGGCTGGCAGGGCGGTGTGGAGGTGCCCGGCTACCTCGAGGAGGACGGCATTCCGCCGGACTCGCGCACCGACACCTACGCCGCGATCAAGCTGGAGATCGACAACCGCCGCTGGGCGGGCGTCCCCTTCTACCTGCGCACGGGCAAGCGGCTCGGACGGCGGGTCACCGAGATCGCGGTGGTCTTCCAGCGCGCCCCGCACTCCCCGTTCGACACCACCGACACCCAGGAACTGGGCCAGAACGCCCTGGTCATCCGGGTGCAGCCGGACGAGGGCGTGACCATCCGGTTCGGGTCGAAGGTGCCCGGCACCCAGATGGAGATCCGGGACGTGACGATGGACTTCGCGTACGGCGAGTCCTTCACCGAGTCCAGCCCCGAGGCGTACGAGCGGCTGCTGCTCGACGTGCTGCTGGGCGACGCCAACCTCTTCCCCCGCCACCAGGAGGTGGAGGAGTCCTGGCGCATCCTCGACCCGATCGAGGCGTACTGGGACAAGCACGGCAAGCCCGAGCAGTACACCTCGGGCACCTGGGGACCGAAGGCCGCGGACGAGATGCTCGCACGAGACGGACGGAGCTGGCGCCGGCCATGAGGACCGAACTCACCGACACCACGTCCAGCCAGATCAACAACGCGCTGGTCACGGCCCGCCGGGCGACCGGCACCCCGGCCGTCGGCATGGTGCTCACCCTGGTGATCGTCACCGACGAGGGCAACCACTACGACGCGCTGCGGGCGGCGAGCACGGCCTCCAAGGAGCACCCGTCCCGGATCCTGGTGGTCATCAAGCGGCCGGGGCGCTCGCCCCGGGACCGCAAGATGGCCCGGCTGGACGCCGAGGTCCGGGTCGGCGGCGAGACCGGCATCGGGGAGACCGTGCTGCTGCGGCTGCACGGTGAACTCGCCAACCACGCCCACTCCGTGGTCCTGCCGCTGCTGCTGCCGGACGCCCCGGTGGTCGTGTGGTGGCCGGAGGACGGTCCGGAGGACCCGGGCGGGGACCCGATCGGGCAGCTCGCGGCGCGCCGGGTCACCGACGCCGCGGCCACCGAGGACCCGGTCGCGACGCTCGAGCAGCGCGCCAAGGCGTACGCCCCCGGCGACACCGACCTGGCGTGGACCCGGATCACCGGCTGGCGCAGCGTGCTCGCGGCCGCGCTGGACCAGCGGCACTCGGCGATCAAGTCCGCCGTGGTCGAGGGCGAGGCGTACAACCCGAGCAGTGAACTGCTCGCGCTGTGGCTCGCCGACCGGCTCGGCGTACCGGTGGACCGCAAGATCTCCGACGGGCCCGGGCTGACCGCGGTGCGCCTGGAGACGGCCGACGGCACGATCTGCCTGGACCGGGCCAACGGTTCGCTGGCCGAGCTGGCCATGCCCGGTCAGCCGGACCGGCATGTGGCGCTGAAGCGGCGGGAGGTCAGCGAGCTGATCGCCGAGGAGCTGCGCCGGCTCGACCCGGACGAGAGCTATGCGGCCACCGTCAAGTTCGGGGCGACCAAGCAGGGCAAGAGTGTCATCGCCGCCGGTCAGACCGGTGCCGCTCCCGCCGGGCCCGGATCGGACGACGGTACCGGGGCGCACGCGGAGCAGAAGGCGCCGGCCGCCCCGGCGAAGCGGGCCGCGGCGCGGAAGGCGGGCAAGTGAACGCTCCGCAGATCGTCGTCCACCGGGACAAGGAGCTGATGGCGCAGGCCGCGGCGGCCCGGCTGCTCACCCGGATCGTGGATGCCCAGGCCGCCCGCGGCTCGGCGTCGGTGGTGCTCACCGGCGGGCGCAACGGCAACGGCCTGCTGGCCGCGCTCGCCGCGTCCCCGGCCCGGGACGCGGTGGACTGGTCGCGGCTGGACCTGTGGTGGGGCGACGAGCGCTTCCTGCCCGCGGGCCACCCGGACCGGAACGACACCCAGGCCCGGGAGGCGCTGCTGGACGCGGTGCCGGTGGCTCCGGAGCGGGTGCACTCGATGCCCGCCTCGGACGGCCCGCACGGCGACCACGTGGAGGTGGCGGCGGAGGCGTACGCGGCCGAACTCGCGGGCGCGGCACGGCCGGAGAACCACGCGTCGGTGCCGTCGTTCGACGTGCTGCTGCTGGGGGTCGGCCCGGACACCCATGTGGCGTCGCTCTTCCCGGAGATGCCGGGCGTCCGGGAGACCGAGCGCACGGTCGTCGGGGTGCGGGGCGCGCCCAAGCCTCCGCCGACCCGGATCTCGCTCACGCTGCCCGCCATCCGCGCGGCGCGTGAGGTGTGGCTGCTCGCCGCCGGTGAGGACAAGGCGAGGGCCGCGGCCATCGCCTTGTCGGGCGCCGGTGAGGTACAGGCTCCCGCCGCGGGGGCGCGCGGACGGAGCCGCACCCTGTGGCTGCTCGACGCGGCCGCGGCGGCGAACCTGCCGCGCGGGCTGTATCCGCCGGCCTCACCCTGACGGTCCTGCATCCGGGCCCCGGTGCCGTGTTCTCGACACGGCACCGGGGCCCTGCTTTTCCCGGGAATCGGACCGCATGACTCCGGTTGTGTTGCGGCAGCGTTGCAGCGCTGTGAAGCCCCGTGAATCCCGAGGTCACGGGGCTTTTTCGGCCCACGAACCCTGGACACTGGCGTTCCCCGTACGACAGGCTGTGCGACCACTGCCCGCCGTAACCCTGGGGTGCCGATGACTCTGCCCGCCCGTTCGATACGCCGCCGGTCCGTCCTGTTGCCGATGGCCGCCTGCAGTGCTCTGCTCCTGACCGGATGCGGCTCCGGGGGCTCCGGCGGCACCACGGTGAAGGGGGTGCATCTGGCCAAGGCCGGGCAGCTGACGACCTGTACCCACCTGCCGTACCCGCCGTTCCAGTTCGAGAAGGGCGGCAAGGTCGTCGGCTTCGATGTGGCCATGATCGACCTGGTCGCCGAGGAACTCGGCGTGAAGCAGGTCGTGGTGGACAAGTCGTTCGAGACCATCAAGACCGGCGCCGATCTCAACGCGAACACCTGCGATGTCGCCGCCGCGGGCATGACGATCACGGACGAGCGGAAGCAGAACCTCGACTTCTCCGCCCCCTACTTCGACGCCACGCAGGCGCTGCTGGCCCGCAAGGGGCTCGAGGTGAACTCGCTGAAGGACGTGAAGGCGAAGAAGCTGAAGCTGGGGTCGCAGTCCTCGACGACCGGAGAGGACTTCGCCCGCAAGGCGGGGATCGACTCGCGGTCCTTCGAGTCCTCCGACGCCGAGCTGAACGGGCTGCGCACCGGCCAGGTCGATGTGATCATCCAGGACTTCCCGGTGGTCCAGAGCTGGCTGAAGGACTCCCGTACCGCGGCGAAGTTCGAGCTCGTGGGCAATCTGGACACCGGTGAGCAGTACGGCTTCGCGGTGAAGAAGGGCGGCAATCCGCAGCTGAAGAAGAAGATCGACGCCGCGATCGCGAAGGCGCGGAAGGACGGCACGTACCGGAAGCTGCACGAGAAGTGGATCGGCCCGCTGCCGGAGGACGCCCGGTGAGCACCGCCCTGACCCCTCGCCGCAGGCAGCGGCTGGCCCGCGGCGCGCAGTACGCGGTGTTCGCCGTCGCGCTGCTGCTGCTCGCGGCGTTCGCGGACTGGGAGCGGCTGCGGGAGCAGTTCCTCGATGTGTCCGTGGCGCAGCAGCTGTTCCCCGATCTGATCACGGTCGCGCTGTTCAACACCGTCGTCTACACCCTCTCCGGCTTCGCCGTGGGGCTGGTGCTGGGGCTGGTCGTCGCACTGATGCGGCTGTCCTCGGTGGGCCCGTACCGCTGGCTGGCGATGGCGTACATCGAGTTCTTCCGCGGGCTGCCCGCCCTGCTGATCTTCATCTTCGTCGGGGTCGGGGTGCCGCTGGCCTTCCCCGGTCTGGTCTTCCCCGGCGGCACCTACGGTCAGGTGGCGTGCGCCCTGGGGCTGGTGTCGGCCGCGTACATGGCGGAGACCATCCGGGCCGGGATCCAGGCCGTGCCGCGCGGTCAGCTCGAAGCGGCGCGGACGCTCGGCATGTCGCATGCGACGGCGATGCGGTCGATCGTGATCCCGCAGGCGTTCCGCATCATCGTGCCGCCGCTGACCAACGAGCTGGTGCTGCTCTTCAAGGACTCCTCGCTGGTGCTGTTCCTCGGGGTCACCCTGGAGCAGCGCGAACTCACCAAGTTCGGGCGGGACCTGGCGAGCCAGGAGGCCAACACCACCCCCATCTTCGTCGCGGGGCTGTGCTACCTGCTCGTGACGATCCCCCTCGGCCTGCTGGTGCGGCGGCTGGAGTCCCGGCATGCGAAGGCGCGGTGAGAACGGTATGAGCACGGAAACGACGCGGCCGGCGGCGATCGAGATCCAGGGGCTGCACAAGTCCTTCGGCGAGCTGGAGGTGCTGCGCGGCATCGACTTCCGGATCGGGTACGGCGAGGTGGTGTGCGTCATCGGGCCGTCGGGGTCCGGGAAGTCCACGCTGCTGCGCTGCGCGAATCTGCTGGAGCAGCCGACCGCCGGGAAGGTGCTGGTCGGCGGGGTCGACATCACCGATCCGGAGGTGGACATCGACCGGGTGCGCCGCCGGGTCGGAATGGTCTTCCAGTCGTTCAACCTCTTCCCGCACCTCTCCGTCCTGGAGAACCTCACCATCGCGCAGCGGCGGGTGCTGGGCCGGGGCAAGGAGGAGGCCGCGGAGGCCGCGCGGGAGAACCTCGCGAAGGTCGGCCTGACCGACAAGGAGGACAGCTACCCGGGGCGGCTGTCGGGCGGCCAGCAGCAGCGGGTGGCCATCGCCCGGGCGCTGTCGATGGGCCCGGAGCTGATGCTCTTCGACGAGCCGACCAGCGCGCTCGACCCCGAACTGGTGGGCGATGTGCTGGCGGTGATGCGCACCCTGGCCGACGAGGGCATGACGATGATGGTCGTCACGCACGAGATGGGCTTCGCCCGCGAGGTCGCCGACCGGGTGGTCTTCATGGACGACGGAAACGTGGTGGAGGAAGGCGGCCCGGACGAGGTTCTGGTCCGTCCGGGCCACCAGCGGACCCGGGCCTTCCTGGCCCGGGTCACCGAACCTCAGCGGCCGCGCAGCGAACGGTAGCGGGCGGCCAGGGCGGCGGTGGAGCTGTCCAGGTCCGCGCCGCCGGTGCCCTCGGTGAGGACCGGCTCGATCCGCTTGGCCAGGGCCTTGCCCAGCTCCACGCCCCACTGGTCGAAGGAGTTGATGTTCCAGACCGCGCCCTGGACGAACACCTTGTGCTCGTAGAGCGCGATGAGCTGGCCCAGCACCGAGGGGCTGAGCTCGGTGGCGAGGATCGTGGTGCTCGGGCGATTGCCGTGGAAGGTGCGGTGCGGCACCTGCTCCGGCGCCACGCCCTCCGCCACGACCTCCTCGGCCGTCTTCCCGAAGGCCAGCGCCTGCCCCTGGGCGAACAGGTTGGCCATCAGCAGATCGTGCTGGGCGGCCAGTTCCGTGCCCAGCTCCTCGACGGGCCGCGCGAAGCCGATGAAGTCGGCCGGGACGAGCTTGGTGCCCTGGTGCAGCAGCTGGTAGTACGCGTGCTGGCCGTTGGTGCCGGGGGTGCCCCAGACGATCGGCCCGGTCTGCACCCGCACCGGGTGGCCCTCGCGGTCCACCGACTTGCCGTTGGACTCCATGTCCAGCTGCTGGAGGTAGGCGGTGAACTTGGCGAGGTAGTGGCTGTACGGCAGCACGGCGTGCGACTGGGCGTCGTGGAAGTCGTCGTACCAGATGCCCAGCAGGCCGAGCAGCAGCGGGGCGTTGGCCTCCGGCGGCGCGGTGCGGAAGTGCTCGTCGACGAGGTGGAAGCCGTCCAGCATCTCGCGGAAGCGGGCCGGGCCGATGGCGATCATCAGGGAGAGGCCGATGGCCGAGTCGAAGGAGTAGCGGCCGCCGACCCAGTCCCAGAACTCGAACATGTTCTCGGTGTCGATGCCGAACTTCGCCACCTCCTCCCCGTTCGTGGAGAGCGCCACGAAGTGGAACGGCACCGCGGCCTCGTCCCCGCCGAGCTCGTCCAGCAGCCAGCTCCGGGCGGACCGGGCGTTGGTGACCGTCTCGATGGTGGTGAACGTCTTCGAGGCGACGATGAACAGCGTCTCGGCCGGGTCCAGGTCCCGGATCGCCTCGTGCAGGTCGGCGCCGTCCACGTTGGAGACGAAACGGAACGTCAGCGAGCGATCGGTGTACGCGCGCAGCGCCTCGTACGCCATGGCCGGGCCCAGGTCCGAGCCGCCGATGCCGATGTTGACGACGTTCCGGATCCGCCGGCCCGTGGAGCCGACCCACTTGCCCGAGCGGACCGAGTCGGCGAAGCCCGCCATCTTGTCGAGCACGGCGTGCACCCTGGGGACGACGTTCTCGCCGTCCACCGTGATCACCGCGTCCCGCGGGGCGCGCAGCGCGGTGTGCAGCACGGCGCGGTTCTCGGTGACGTTGATCTTCTCGCCGCGGAACATCGCGTCCCGCAGCTCCGCCACGCCGGTCGCCGCCGCCAGTTCCCGCAGCAGCCGGAGGGTCTGGTCGGTGACCAGGTGCTTGGAGTAGTCCAGGTGCAGATCACCCACCTGGAGGGAGTACCGCTCGCCGCGGTCGGGGTCACCCGCGAACAGCTCGCGCAGCTGCACCTCCCCGAGCTGCTCCCGGTGCTTGCCCAACGCGACCCACTCCGGCAACCGGTCGAGCCCGGTACGGCCTTCTGCGTTCATCTGCGCCTTCACCACTTCTCTCGTACCTGCCCCGCTGCGGGTCCCAACTTAATTGATCAGGCCCGGGTCCGAGGTGTCCCCCGGCTGTCCTCGCGGCCAAGCGCGGGTATCAGCGCGGCGACACCGCCCAGGAACAGGCCGGCGGCCAGCAGCATGGGCGTGTTGAGCCCCCAGGCGCCGGCCACCGCTCCACCGAGGACCGCGCCGGCCGGGGCACCCGCGACCGACGCGGTGCGGAACGCCGCGCCGACCCGGCCGAGCAGCTCGGGCGGCGTGGCCTGCTGCATCATCGTCACCTCGGTGACATTCCAGACCATTCCCACGAATCCGAAGATCCCCAGGGCGACGGTGGCGGCGGGAAGACCGGGCAGGGTGCCCAGCGCCAGCAGACAGCCGGTCTGCACGAGTCCGCCGGCCAGCAGGACCCGGGTCCGCCCCAGCCGGTCGGTGATCCGGGACGCCAGCAGCCCGCCGACGACGGTCCCGACGCCGTACACCGTGATCACCAGGGCGTATCCGGTGTCCCCGGCGCCCAGCCGGCCCTTCACCAGCAGCACCAGGGTGCCGATGAGCGCGCCGATGGCGATGTTGCACACGGCGGTGGACAGGCACAGGGACCGCAGCACCGGATGCTGCCACAGGGCCCGCAGCCCGTCGGCGATGTCCCGCCGGAGCGTCGCACCCGGCGGCCGCGGATCCCGCTCCGGCGCCGCGGTCCGCACCGACGCCACCAGCGCGGCGGCGAGCAGATAGCTGGCCGCGTCCACGGCGTACGGCGCGGCCAGGCCCAGCCCCAGCAGCACCGGAACCAGCGGGGCGCCCACGAACCGGTGCGCCGCCTCCTGCCCGGTCATCAGCCGGGCGTTCGCGCTGCCCAGCGCCGCCCGCGGCACCACGGACGGCAGCAGGGCGGTCGCCGCGTTGTCGAAGAGGGTCTGGAGTGCGGTGAGGGCGAAGGCGAGGAGGATCAGCAGGGCGATGCTCGCGTGGCCGGTCGCGACCAGGACGGCGAAGGCCGCCATGAGCAGGGCGCGCACCGTGTCCACCGCCCACATGGCCCGGCGCTGGTCCACCCGGTCCGCGACGGCGCCGCCGAGCAGCCCGAAGAGCAGCCAGGGCGCGAGTCCTGCGGCGGTGACCAGGGAGATGAGCAACGGCGAGTCGGTGAGGCCGTAGGCCAGCAGGGGCAGGGCCGCACCGCGCAGCGCGTCCCCGAACCGGGAGACCACGGCCGCGGTCCACAGCCGCCCGAACCCGCCCCGCCAGGCGGGCACCACGGATTCCGGTAGGGTCGGCGCTCCTTCGCCCGGCGCGGCGACCGGCACCTGCCCAGGCCCGGCCGCCACCCTCGGCTCACCCGCCACATGTGTGGCGCCTGCCTCGTGCGCCTCGTGCGCCTCGTGTGCCCCTTCGTACTCGGAGGCCACTGTCGGCTCAGCCGCTGCCCGCTCGGTCGACGCCCCTGGGCGAGCCCCCGTCCCCGGTAAGAGCTCCACCCTCGGCGCTGCTCGCCGCTCCGGCTGCGCCGGTTGTGGTGCGACCGGGTGCGGCTGCGCAGCTTGTGGTTCGGCCGGGTGCGATTGCGGCGGTTGTGGTCCCGCCGGGTGCCCTTCCCGCGCCTCGCCTCCACCGGTGCCACCGGCACCCACACCCGCCACCGCCATGACTCACCCCTCCGCACCGTTCCCTGGTGTTCGTCACCCTAGGGACAGCCACTGACAACGCCCCCGGGCCAACTGCCCCCGCCCGGAACGCCAACGGCCCGGTGCACCGGGGATGTACCGGTGAACCGGGCCGCTGGAACGGCTGACGGGGCGCGGGAGGCGCCCGGGTGAGCTCGGGGACGACGTCCGGAGGGCCTAGATCTCGCCACGGAGCTTGGCGAGTGCCTCGGCGAGAATCGCCTCGCCGTCGGCGTCACTGCGCCGCTCCCGGACGTACGCGAGGTGTGTCTTGTACGGCTCGGTGCGCGGCGGGTCCGGCGGACTCTCCCGGTCCTTCCCGGCGGGGAAGCCACAGCGGGGGCAGTCCCAGGTCTCGGGAACCTGCGCGTCGCTGGCGAAGCTCGGCTGTGTCTCGTGCCCGTTGGAGCACCAGAAGGAGATGCGGAGGCGCGGTGCGGATTCGCCCCGCTCGGCCTCCCCCATCGGCCCCGCTCCGACCCGACTTCCACGGATCGCGTTGCCACTTGCCACGGTCGTAACTCCCTGCGTCATGGTGCCGCGAAGCATTGATAGGCAGCTCCGCTGCCGGGGCGCTCCAGTCTACGTAAGGCCCAACGCGCGTCCAGTGGCAGGAGTTACATACCGCTCCCCGAGGACGCAAGCCCTCATGATATGCCGCAGGGACGACGGTGTGTCAGGAGTCGAACTTCATCAGCACGCCGAGGGCCACGATGCACGCGAACCACAGCAGACCGACCACGACCGTGATCCGGTCCAGGTTCCGCTCGGCGACCGACGAGCCACCGACGGAGGACTGCATGCCGCCGCCGAACATGTCGGACAGACCGCCGCCCTTCCCCTTGTGCATCAGCACCAGCAGCATCATCAGCGCGCTGAAGACGATCAGGGCGATCGAGAACCCCATAACCACGGCTGGACCAACTCTCTCGGACGGTGACGGACGCTGCTCTTGATCGAACAATCGGGTCTTGATCGAGCAATCGGGGGCCGGGCAGCTGCAGCGCGCTGCCTCGACCCCCGACAGGGTACTTCGGAGTACCGCCTTCGGCCTACTTACTGGTCGCGGAAGCGGACGATCTTGACGAACTCGTCGACATCCAGCGCCGCGCCGCCGATCAGGGCGCCGTCCACGTCGGGCTGCGCCATGATCGCGGCGACGTTGCCGGACTTCACGGAGCCGCCGTACTGGATGCGGACCTTGTCGGCCAGCTCCTGGGTGTACAGCTCCGCCAGCCGGCCGCGGATCGCCCCGCAGACCTCCTGGGCGTCCTCGGGCGTGGCCACCTCGCCGGTGCCGATGGCCCAGACCGGCTCGTAGGCGATCACGATGGTCTCGGCCTGCTCCGCCGGTACGCCCTCCAGGGCCCCGTCGACCTGGGCGAGGGTGTGGGCGACCTGGTTGCCCGCCTTGCGGACGTCCAGGCCCTCACCGACGCAGAGGATCGGGGTGAGGTCGTGCCGGAACGCGGCCTTGACCTTGGCGTTCACCAGGGGCTCGTCCTCCTGGTGGTACTGCCGTCGCTCGGAGTGGCCGATCGCCACGTAGCTGCACTTCAGCTTGGCCAGCATGCCGCCGGAGATCTCGCCGGTGTAGGCGCCCTCGTCGTGCGCCGAGAGGTCCTGGGCGCCGTACTTGATCTTGAGCTTGTCGCCGTCGACCAGGGTCTGCACCGAACGCAGGTCGGTGAAGGGCGGCAGGACGGCGACCTCGACGTCCTCGTAGTCCTTGTCGCTCAGGGCGAAGGCGAGCTTCTGGACATGGGCGATGGCCTCGAGGTGGTTGAGGTTCATCTTCCAGTTGCCCGCCATGAGCGGGGTGCGGCTGGTCATGTCCGTCCTTTCTGGTTCTCGTCCCCGCCCGCGCGGCGCGCGGACGGGACTCGTGTCGGTGCGCGGCCCGGGGGCCGCGGGGGGCGTGCGCGCCCCGGCGGTCAGTCCTCGAGCGCCGCGAGGCCGGGGAGCGTCTTGCCTTCGAGGTACTCCAGGCTCGCTCCGCCGCCGGTCGAGATGTGGCCGAAGGCCTTCTCGTCGAAGCCCAGGGTGCGCACGGCCGCGGCCGAGTCGCCACCGCCGACGACGGTGAAGGCCGGGCTGTCGACCAGGGCCTGGGCGACCGCGGCGGTGCCCTCGGCGAAGTCGGGGTGCTCGAAGACACCCATCGGGCCGTTCCAGAAGACGGTGGCCGCGTCGGCGAGCTTCGCGGCGTACAGCTCGCGGGTGCGCGGCCCGATGTCCAGGCCCTCCTGGTCGGCCGGGATGGCGTCGGCGGCGACGACCGCGGGGTTGGCCGGGGCCTTGGTCTTCAGGTCCGGGAACTCGGGCGAGACCAGGACGTCGACCGGGAGCACGAACTCCACTCCCTTGGACGCGGCGCGCTCCAGGTACTCCCGGACCGTCGGGATCTGGTCCTCCTGGAGGAGCGAGATGCCGACCTCGTGGCCCTGGGCCTTGAGGAAGGTGTACGCCATGCCGCCGCCGATGAGGATGCGGTCGGCCTTCTCCAGCAGGTGGTCGATGACGCCGAGCTTGTCGGAGACCTTGGCACCGCCGAGCACCACGGCGTACGGGCGCTCGACGTCCTCGGTGAGCCGCTTGAGCACGTCCACCTCGGCGGCGATCAGGTATCCCGCGGCGTGCGGGAGCCGGGCCGGGAGGTCGTAGACCGAGGCGTGCTTGCGGTGCACCGCACCGAAGCCGTCGCCGATGTACAGGTCGGCCAGTTCGGCGAGGCTGTCGGCGAACGCACCGCGCTCGGCGTCGTCCTTGCTGGTCTCCCCGGCGTTGAAGCGCAGGTTCTCCAGCAGCGCGACCTGGCCGTCGGCCAGCGCGGCGACGGTGGTCCGGGCGGACTCACCGACGGTGTCCGTCGCGAACGCCACGCCCCTGCCCAGGAGTTCGGCCAGCCGCTTGGCGGCCGGGGCGAGGGAGAACTGCGGGTCCGGGGCGCCCTTGGGACGTCCCAGGTGCGAGGCGACCACCACCTTGGCGCCGGCCTCGGCGAGCTTGGCGACGGTCGGCACGACGGCGCGGATCCGGCCGTCGTCGGTGATGGTGGTGCCGTCGAGCGGCACATTCAGGTCGGCGCGGACGAATACGCGCTTGCCCGCCACACCGCCGTCGATGAGGTCGTCGATCGTCTTCATGTCTCCTGGACTCCTTGGGTGCCGAGACAAGCGGCAGGGCCCGTGCGGCGCGCTGTGCGCTGCGCGAGCCCTGCCACTCACATCGAGGTGTCGTAAGGCCGCTGGGGTCAGAGCCGCCCGCCGACGAAGGTGGTCAGGTCCACCAGGCGGTTGGAGTAGCCCCACTCGTTGTCATACCAGCCGACGACCTTGACCTGCTTGCCCTGGGCCATGGTGAGGCCGGCGTCGAAGGTGCAGGAGGCCGGCCAGTTCACGATGTCCGAGGAGACGATCGGGTCCTCGGTGTACTCCAGGACGCCCTTGAGCTGACCCTCGGCGGCCTTCTGGAAGGCCGAGTTGATCTCGTCCCTGGTGACCTCGCGGTCGAGCTCGATGACGAGGTCGGTGACCGAACCGGTGGGGACCGGGACGCGCATGGCGATGCCGTCCAGCTTGCCCTTGAGCTGCGGGAGCACCAGAGCGGTGGCCTTCGCGGCGCCGGTGGAGGTAGGGATGATGTTCTCCGCGGCGGCCCGGGCGCGGCGCAGGTCCGAGTGCGGGAAGTCGAGGATGCGCTGGTCGTTGGTGTACGCGTGGACCGTCGTCATCATGCCCTTGACGATGCCGAAGCTCTCGTCGAGGACCTTGGCCATCGGCGCCACACAGTTGGTGGTGCAGGAGGCGTTGGAGATGACGTGGTGGTTGGCCGCGTCGTACTTGTCCTGGTTGACGCCCATCACGATGGTGATGTCCTCGTTCTTGGCCGGGGCCGAGATGAGGACCTTCTTCGCGCCGGCGGCCAGGTGCTTGGCCGCGTCGTCACGCTTGGTGAAGATGCCGGTGGACTCGACGACGATGTCGGCGCCCAGCTCACCCCAGGGGAGCTGCGCCGGGTCGCGCTCGGCCATCGTCCGGAAGGTCTGGTTGCCGACCGTGATGGTGTCCTCGGTGTGGCTGACGTCCTGCTTCAGCCGGCCGAGGATCGAGTCGTACTTGAGCAGGTGCACCAGGGTGGCGTTGTCGGTCAGGTCGTTGACACCGACGATCTCGATGTCCGCACCCTGCTCCAGGAGAGCCCGGAAGTAGTTGCGGCCGATGCGGCCGAAGCCATTGATTCCTACGCGGATCGTCACGAACCGATCTCCTCGTTGGTACGCCGGTCTGGAACCCGGCGAGCTGTATGGGATGTCCCCGACCACCCCCGACCCTACCCCCTTCGACGGGGGGACCGGCGACATCGGGCGGCCGGGGACACGCACGGTCAGCGGCGCAGGGCGCGCAGTGCTGTCCGTACCACCTGTGCCCGCTCCTGGGCGCCGTTCACATGCTCCAGACCGAAGCCGAGCAGCACCGTGTCGCGCGTGGTCACGGCCGACGAGGCGTGGAACAGCTCCCGGGAGCGCGCCCAGTCGGTGGTGCTCGCGGGGCTGCCGGACGGCGCGCCGGGAACCGCCCAGGGGCCGAGCGCCTGCTCGAATCCCTCGGTCTGCCCGGGAGTGCCGCTGGTGAGCAGACGGGTGTTGTCGACGAACACGCCGCGCCCGCCGGTGCCCGGGTCGGTGACGTAGGAGACCGACAGCTCGACCTTCTTGCCGGCGTAGCCGCTCAGGTCGAACGCGACGGACCGCCAGCCGTCGGAGGAGCCGGTGAACCGGTTCCAGCTGCCGCTGCTGCCGGTGGCCCGGCAGGCGTCCTCACCCTGGGTGAGGTAGTGCGACAGGAAGGGGTGGCCGCGGAGGTAGAAGCCCTCGGTGCAGTCGGCGGGCACCTCCGTGCCGGTGCCGCCGCGCTTGTCGGGCAGGGTCGTCCAGTCGTCCTGGCCCACGGTGTGCGCCTCGACGATCACGTTGTCGTAGTCACGCTCGGTGTCGTAGCTGAGCCGGAAGTCCAGCGTCGGCTCCGCGGCGGCGTCCGTGCCGGTCAGATCGACGGTGCGGGACAGCCGCATCCAGGAGTTGTCCTGGTGCCGGGCGGCGGCGAACCAGTCGCCCTCGTACGGCTGGAACGGCGTCCGCACGCCGGGGTAGTCGCCCGCGGCGGCGCTGCGGAACTGCGGGAAGTCCGCGGGCGGCAGTTCGTCGGAGGTGACGGTGTAGGCGCCCGCGCCGTCCAGCGGATTGCCCTCGGCGTCGCCGAGGCGTGCCGTGGTTCCGCCGAGCCGTCCGGTTCCGGCGAACCGGTCCGGGGACTTCACGGAGATGCGGCCGGAGGCGCCGAGGTAGTACTGGCTGAAGTCGTCGGTGGCGGCCCGTCCGACCGTGGACGCGCCGCCCGCCTTCTCACCGGTGGTGATGAGCTTTCCGCCCTCGTTGAGGAAGTCCCGCACGGCGAGCAGCGTCGAGCCGCCGGGCCGGTCGGCGCCGGTGTACCAGAGTACGGTGCGGAAGTGGTCGAGGATGCCGAGGTGATGCGGGGTGCCCTGGGTGGCAACGTCCCAGACGACGGCCTTGCGCCCGTTGTCGGCGAGCGCCCGGGTGTACGCGGCCGTGTGCCGGGCCGCGCCGGTGCCGCCCTCCTCGGCGATGACCAGGGTGTCAGCGGCGGGACGCTTCGCGACGGCGTAGGTGAAGGGGGCGCTCTCGGTCCGCTTGCCCGCGCGGGTGCGGCCGGTGAACCAGACGGTCACCTTGTCCCCGGTGCGCGCGCCGGTGACCTTCGCCCGGTACTGGTCGAAGCGGATGTTGTCGTCGCCGCCGTAGGTCTCGCCGCCCTTCCATGCCTTGAGGCGAGCGGTGTGCGTACGGCCGCCGTCGATGCGGTAGTTGAGCTGCTTGGCCCGGACGCTCTTGCGCGCGGTGACGGAGACCTGCTGGGCGGCGCCGCGGGCGTAGGAGGTGGTGAAGGCGTCCGGGGTGAAGTCCGGGGCCTCCATGCCGACGGGTGAGCTGGGCCGGTCCGGGTGCGCGGCGGTCTCGGCGACGGCCAGCGCGAAGGGGACGTTCTTGCGGAACTCCTGCTCGATCAGCTTGCGGTCGTCGGGGAAGTTGAAGCCCGACTGGCAGTCGGCGGCGTTCCAGGCGTCGTTCGGGTCGACCCGCGACGCGGCGGCACAGGTGGACATCTCCGGGGTGAACATCATCATCCCGTTGGCGTTGCCCGCATGGCCGTCCGCTTCACCGTTGGTGGTGTAGAGCTCGGACGAGACCTGGGGACGGTAGCCGGGGACCGCGGGCTTCTCCGGGGTGCCGGCCAGCGCCTTGTAGAGCACGTCGTCCGGGGTCTCGGTCGCGACCTGCCAGCCGACGCCGTAGAGGATCAGCTCCGCGGCGGAGTGGTAGTTGATGCCGTACTCGAAGCCGATGCGCTTCTGGAGACGGTCGATCGCCTTGGTCTCCGGCTCGGACATGGCACCGCTGCCGCGGAAGGTCTCGTCGGCCGGGTCGGGTGAGGACCCCTCGTTGTCGTAGCCCCACTTGTAGGCGAAGTTGCGGTTGAGGTCGACGCCGTCGCCGGGGGCGATCTTCCCGTCGCCGTTGTTGTCGTGGAGGTTCTTGCGCCACAGCCGGTTGCCCGGAGTGAAGCTGAAGTCGTATCCGTCGGGGTTGGCGGAGAGCACGAACCATAGCTCGGTGGAGTCCACGATCTCGGAAATTCGGCGGTCCCGGCCGTAGCCGTCCAGGTAGTGGTGCATCAGCCGGCGGGTCATCTCCGGGGTGATCCACTCGCGGGCGTGCTGGTTGGACATGTACAGCACCGCAGGCTTGGCGCCGTCCCGGACCTTCCGCGCCCCCTTGCCGACCTTGAGGGCGAGGATGTCCTTGCCGCCGACGGTCTTTCCGATGCTGACGGCCTTGGTGATGTCCGGGTGCGCCCGCGCGGCGGCGAGGATCTCCTGCTGCAGGCCGTTCTCGCCGCTGTACGGGCGGAACACCCCGTCCCCGGCGGCCGCGAGGCGGTGCTCGGCGGTGGTGGAGAGGGTGCGCCGTTCGAGGTCGACGCCCTGGTGGCGCAGCTCGGTGGCCTGTCGGCCGGTGAGCACCAGTTCGACCTTCGTGGTGCCGGTCGCCGGTGCCCGCTCGCCCAGTTCGTGGCCGTCGGCGCCGGCCCGGAGCAACAGCGGAATCTGTTCCCTGGTCACGTCCGCGTTCCACACGGAGACTTCGTCGCCGTCCGGGCCGTTGCCCGGCCGGGCCTGGGCGGCAGGTGCGGCCACCACTAGTCCCAGCAGCAGTGAAGCCGCTGCGAGGATCGATCTCGCCTTGCGTCTCATGAGCCCCCCTTGCTGTAGTCCGTCACGGTTGTGCGCTGACGACAGGCTTGTGACGCTGCATGATCATGTCAATAGTGCCGGTCGCGCCGCGCGGGCACGGCCGACGGGGGGTTCCGGCGGCCTGCCGGGTCCGATGATCAGGTCAGCACGAGGGCGGGCGCCCGGGGCGGAGCCGCGCCGGGCGGTGACCGGAAAGGACGGCGGCCCCGCACCCTCCAGGGGTCACGGGGCCACCGACCGGCGTTCGGACGTTCCGGCTTCCGGCTTCCGGCTTCCGGCTTCCGGCTTCCGGCTTCCGGCTTCCGGCTTCCGGCTTCCGGCTTCAGCCGACCATGCCGTCGGCCATCTCCTCCGTCAGATTGGACTCCGTCCCCGGAATGCCGAGGTCCTGGGCCCGCTTGTCGGCCATCGCCAGCAGCCGGCGGATACGGCCCGCGACGGCGTCCTTCGTCAGCGGCGGATCGGCGAGCGCACCGAGCTCCTCCAGCGACGCCTGCTTGTGCTCCATACGGAGCCGTCCGGCCGCGGCGAGGTGCTCGGGCACCTCCTCGCCGAGGATCTCCAGCGCCCGCTGGACCCGTGCCCCGGCGGCGACGGCGGCCCGTGCCGAGCGGCGCAGGTTCGCGTCGTCGAAGTTGGCGAGCCGGTTGGCCGTCGCCCGGACCTCGCGGCGCATCCGCCGCTCCTCCCAGGCCAGCACCGACTCATGGGCGCCGAGCCGGGTCAGCAGCGCGCCGATCGCGTCGCCGTCCCGTACGACGACCCGGTCCACACCGCGCACCTCGCGGGCCTTGGCCCCGATGCCGAGCCGACGGGCGGCGCCGACCAGGGCGAGCGCGGCCTCCGGCCCGGGGCAGGTGACCTCCAAGGACGAGGAGCGGCCCGGCTCGGTGAGCGAGCCGTGGGCCAGGAACGCGCCGCGCCAGGCGGCCTCGGCGTCGCAGGTCGCACCGGAGACCACCTGGGGCGGCAGCCCGCGGATCGGGCGGCCGCGGCCGTCGACCAGCCCGGTCTGCCGTGCCAGCTGGTCACCGCCCGCCACCACCCGAACGACGTAACGGCTGCCGCGCCGCAGCCCGCCCGGGGCCATCACCACCAGGTCGGACGCGTGCCCGAAGATCTCCAGGATGTCCTTGCGCAGGCGGCGGGCGGCGATGCCGGTGTCCAGCTCCGCCTCGATCACGATCCGCCCGCTGACCAGGTGCAATCCGCCCGCGAACCGCAGGATCGACGAAACCTCCGACTTCCGGCAGCAGGTCCGGGTGACGGGTAGCCGGGAGATCTCGTCCTTCACCGCTGCCGTCATCGCCATGGGCCGATCCTTCCATGCATCCGAAAAATACGGTCGTACGCGGCGGCCAGCAGCTCCGGGTCGTGCTTGGCGGAACTGTCCGGCGCGGCCACCGGCGCCAGCTCGACCGTGCCGCCCAAGCGCTGGGCGGCCTCGGTCAGGCTCTTCCGGTCGGGCACGGCGGCCTCGTCGGCCAGCACCACGTCGAAGGCGAGTTTAGGGGCGTGTCGGGCCAAAACCTCCAAATGACGCTGCGGGGAGAACCCCTCGGTTTCACCGGGCTGCGGCGCGAGGTTCAGCGAGAGCACCCGGCGTGCCTTGGTCTCGGTGAGCGCGGTGAGCAGCTCCGGGACGAGCAGATGCGGGATCACCGACGAGAACCACGAGCCGGGGCCGAGCACCACCCAGTCCGCGTCGAGCACCGACTCCACGGCCTCGGGCACGGCCGGCGGGTCGTTGGGCACCAGGTGGACGGACTGGACCTCGCCGGGCGTGAGCGCCACGGTGGCCTGGCCCCGGACGGTGCTGATCGCGTCGGCATGGGCGGGGTCGTGGCCGCGCACCAGTGCCTGGAGCTCCAGCGGCACCGCCGACATCGGCAGCACCCGGCCGTGCGCTCCGAGCAGCCGACCCACCCACTCCAGCGCCTTGACGTGGTCGCCGAGCTGTTCCCACAGCGCGACGATCAGCAGGTTTCCGACGGCGTGGCCGTGCAGGTCGCCCTCGCTCGCGAAGCGGTGCTGGATCACCCGGGCCCAGGTCTGGCCCCAGTCGTCGTCCCCGCACAGCGCCGCCAGCGCCTTGCGGAGATCGCCGGGCGGCAGCACGCCCAGCTCGTCACGGAGCCGTCCGCTCGATCCCCCGTCGTCGGCGACCGTGACCACGGCCGTGAGATCACCGGTGATGCGGCGCAGTGCGGCCAGCGAGGCCGACAGGCCCTGGCCGCCGCCGAGCGCGACGACCTTGGGCTGGGCAGCGCTGCGCCGGCGGTTCGCCCGCCGCGTGGGCAGGCCCGCCCGGTCCGGCACGAGCGCCCGGACCCGACGGAGCCGCGAGCTGCGCCCGCTCGCCGCCCGCTGCGGGACGGCCGGGGCCGGGGCGGCCTGGGGGGTGCCCGGAGCCCGGGGGGTGTCCGCGGCCCGGTCGGCGTCCGGGGACGGGCCGGTGTCCGGGAGCGGGCCGGCGCACTCCTCGGCGCCGGCCGGCTCCTCGGCGGCGCGGCCGCTCGTGTCCGGGGCAGGCCCGCCCGGAGCGGGGGCGGCGCTGTCGTCCCGGCCCTCGTCGCGGCGTTTCACTCGCGCCCCATGTCGCGGTGGACGACCACGGTCTCGACCCCTTCGGCCGCGAGCCGCGCGGCGAGCTTCTCGGACATGGCGACGCTGCGGTGCTTGCCGCCGGTGCAGCCGATCGCGATCGTCACGTAGCGCTTGCCCTCACGGCGGTATCCGGCCGCGATGAGCTGCAGCAGCTCGGCGTAGCGGTCCAGGAACTCCTTGGCACCGGGCTGGTGGAAGACGTAGTTGGAGACCTCTTCGTTGACCCCGGTGAAGGGGCGCAGCTCGGGCACCCAGTGCGGGTTGGGCAGGAAGCGGCAGTCCGCGACCAGGTCGGCGTCGACCGGCAGGCCGTACTTGTAGCCGAAGGACATCACCGTGGCGCGCAGCTCCGGCTCCTCCTCGCCTGCGAACTGGGCGTCCATCTTGGCCCGCAGTTCGTGGACGTTGAGGCTGGAGGTGTCGATCACCAGATCGGCGTCACCGCGCAGCTCGCGCAGCAGGTCGCGCTCGGCGACGATGCCGTCCACGATGCGGCCGGAGCCCTGGAGGGGGTGGGGGCGGCGCACCGACTCGAAGCGGCGGACCAGTGCGTCGTCGGAGGCCTCCAGGAAGATCACCCGGCGCTTGACGTTCTTGGCGGCCAGGTCGGCCAGGGACTCCCGCAGGTTGTCGAAGAACCGCCGGCCGCGGACGTCGACGACGACCGCGATCCGGGCCACGTTGCCCTGCGAGCGGGCGCCGAGGTCCACCATCGTGGGAATCAGGGCGGGCGGCAGGTTGTCGACCACGAACCAGCCGAGGTCCTCCAGGCACTTGGCCGCGGTGCTGCGGCCCGCACCCGACATGCCCGAAATGATCACCAGCTCGGGGATGGCTTCGGAATCGGCGCCATCCGCCGTCGTGCCCGTACTCACCTGTGCTCCGTCTCCGTCGTTGTCATTCATCCGTCCTGCCCCCGTTCCGACGAGGACGCCGCGGCTGCGGCCTCGTCCTCCATGATCTCTCCCGTCGCGGTGTTCACCGCGGGCCCGGCCGGAGCCGCACCGGCGAGCGCCACCAGGACCGTCTCGGCCGTCTTGCGGCCGATGCCGGGCACCTCGCAGATCTGGTCGATCGTGGCGGCCCGCAACCGCTTGACCGACCCGAAGTGCTTGAGCAGGGCCTGGCGGCGGGTCTCGCCGAGGCCGGGGACCGTTTCGAGGGGCCCGGACCGCATGCTCCTGCTGCGCTTCTTCCGCTGGTAGGCGATGGCGAACCGGTGCGCCTCGTCGCGGATCCGCTGGAGGAGGTAGAGCCCCTCGCTGGTGCGCGGCAGCACCACCGGATCCTCGTCGTCCGGGAGCCAGACCTCCTCCAGGCGCTTGGCGAGGCCGCAGACGGCGACATCGTCGATGCCCAGCTCGTCGAGGGCCCGCCGGGCGGCGGCCACCTGCGGCCGGCCGCCGTCGACGACGACGAGCTGCGGGGGGTAGGCGAAGCGCCGCGGCCGGCCGGTCTCGGGGTCGACGGGGCCCGCGGCCATGGGGTCGGCGTCGGGATCGACCGGGCCCGAGGGCGGTACGGGGGCGGCGACGGCACCGGGCTCCACGAGGTCCGGGGCTCCCGGCGTGCCGGGAGCGTCGGGTCCGGTGGGCGACGCGGTGCCGACGACGGCCTCACCGCTGGTCTCCTCGGGGGCGGTGGGCGAGGCGGTACCGACGACCGCTGCGCCGCCCGTCTCCTCCGGTCCGGTGGGCGACACGGCACCGACGACCGCCTCACCGCCGGTCTCCTCGTCCCACTCCCCCGTCCGCTGCTTCTCCTGGAGGTAGCGGCGGAAGCGGCGGCCGATGACCTCGTGCATGGCCCGGACGTCGTCCTGTCCGGCGAAGCTCTTGATCTGGAAGCGCCGGTACTCGCTCTTCCGGGCGAGGCCGTCCTCGAAGACGACCATGGACGCCACCACGTCGTCGCCCTGCAGATGCGAGACGTCGAAGCACTCGATCCGCAGCGGCGCCGAGTCCAGGTCCAGGGCCTCGGCGATCTCCTCCAGCGCCCGGGAGCGGGTGGTCAGATCGGAGGCGCGCTTGGTCTTGTGCAGCGCCAGGGCCTGCTGGGCGTTCCGCTGCACGGTCGCCATCAGGTCCTTCTTGTCCCCGCGCTGCGGTATCCGGAGGCTGACCTGGGAACCGCGGCGGGCGCTGAGCCACTGCACGACCGGATCGGCCGGGTCGGGCACCGCGGGGACGAGGACCTCGCGGGGCACACCCTCGCCGGTCTCCTCGCCGTACAGCTGCTGGAGGGCGTGCTCGACGAGCCCGGCGGTGTCCACGGCCTCCACCTTGTCGGTGACCCAGCCGCGCTGACCGCGCACCCGGCCGCCGCGGACGTGGAAGATCTGGACGGCGGCCTCCAGTTCGTCCTCGGCCACGGCGATCAGATCGGCGTCCGTGGCGTCGGCGAGGACGACCGCGTTCTTCTCCATGGCGCGGCGGAGCGCCTCGATGTCGTCGCGCAGCCGGGCGGCCTTCTCGAACTCCAGCTCGTCCGAGGCGTCCTGCATCTGCCTCTCCAGGCGCCGCAGATACGCCCCGGTGCTGCCGGCCATGAAGTCGCAGAACTGGTCGGCGAGTTCGCGGTGCTCCTCCGGGGTGACCCGGCCGACGCAGGGTGCGGAGCACTTGCCGATGTAGCCGAGCAGACAGGGGCGGCCGATCTGCGCGGAGCGCTTGAAGACCCCGGCGGAGCAGGTGCGGACGGGGAAGACCCGCAGCAGCAGGTCGACCGTCTCCCGGATGGCCCAGGCGTGCGCATAGGGCCCGAAGTAGCGAACGCCCTTCCTCTTCGGTCCGCGCATCACCTGAACGCGTGGAAATTCCTCGTTCAGGGTGACGGCGAGGGAGGGGTAACTCTTGTCGTCGCGGTATTTGACGTTGAACCGCGGGTCGAACTCCTTGATCCAGGAGTATTCGAGCTGCAGCGCCTCGACCTCGGTGGTGACGACCGTCCACTCGACGGAGGCCGCTGTGGTGACCATCGTGCGGGTCCGCGGGTGCAGCCCGGCGAGGTCCTGGAAGTACGAGGAGAGCCGCTGACGCAGGCTCTTCGCCTTCCCGACGTAGATCACCCGGCCGTGCTCGTCCCGGAACCTGTAGACCCCCGGCGAGTCGGGGATCTGTCCCGGCTTGGGTCGGTAGCTGCTGGGGTCTGCCATGCCCTCACCCTACTGGCGGGAGGGGACAGTCCGGCGGCCGGAGACCGTCGGCCGAAGGGACTCGGGTGTGACGTGTCCCATGCAACCGCGCGGCGGTGCTCCGGGGCGGCGCTCGGGCGGGCCAGGGGCCGGGATGACGCCGGAGCGAGCGGCGGGGGCGCCGGGAGAGGGCGGGCCTCAGGTGGGGCCTCGGAGGGGCGGGCAGGGCGCCGGGCGCGGTGGTCACGGGACAGCAGCCGTGGCCCCGGAGCGGCACGTGTGGACGGGCGGCACGTGTGGACGGGCGGCACGTGTGGACGGGCGGGGCGGACGCGACCGCCGTGGCGAGCGGGCAGCGCACCGTGGCGCAGTCGGGGGCGGGCAGGCGTCGAGACGGACGGGACGCGGCGACGGAGCGCGGGCCGGCCGGCGTGGACGGTCAGCGGCACCTGCGACGACGAGCGGCGACAGCGCTCAGCCCGAGTGCCAGCACCGCGGCCACGGCGGTGGCCGCGGACGCCGCCGTCACCAGGCTCTCGTCGACGGCCCGGCCGGGGGGTGAGGCGGGCCCGCCCGGGGTTCCGTAGCCGCCGACCTTGCCGTCCCGGTCGTGCGCGGAACTGGGCAGCCCGCTGCCGTACGCCGGGTGACGGCGAGCCGGGCGGGCGTCGACGGTCCTGCTCCCGCCCGGGGACCGGTCCTGTGCCCGCCCCGGAGCGTGCGCCGCTGCCGGGTACCGCGTGCGGGCCTGCACATCCGCCTGAGCCCGGGACTGCGCGGCCACCGAGGTCACCGCACGCGCGGGGGAGGCGGCCCGCGCCGACGCCTGGAGCGGTGGCGCGAACAGCAGCAGTACGGCGGCGAGTGCCCCGGTCACGGCCGCACGAGCGGCGGTCCTGTGGGCGGTCACAACTTCACGCTCCGATCCGGTCGGGCGCGCGGCCCTGGGAGCAGGGCCGGCCCGGAGATGACGGCTGGTGTCGGCGCACCGGCGCGGATCGCCCCCTGCTGACGGTCGTTCTGGGCCATCTCGTCCCCGGTCCTGTCGTTGACATTGTCATAACCGTAGATCACATGCATGTCGCCTCTCGTCCGAGTTGATCCCGGTCTGCACAGTGGAGTAATGCAGTCATCCGGCACATGCGGCCCGGGTTTGACGGCTGCTCCGGCCGGACCGCTCCGTGCATGACCGAAGGTTGCACGGGAGTTGGGGCCGGCCGTACCGCTAATGGGGTCGAGCACGCGCGGAAGTACGGATTTCTCCGCGCGGGCCGGAGCTGCCCCGATGCGGAACTCCCCCGGCCGCGCGGCGAATCGGGGCAGCGGTCCGGGCGGCGGGGGACTGCCCTGGTCCGATGTTGCTGCCCGGACGGCCGTTCCGGGCACGCCGCCGGCGGCTCCGCGCCGCCGGCGGTCAGACGAAGTCGACGCGCTCCTCGCTGACCGGGTAGCCCGCCGTCGCGAAATGTTCGGCCATCGGGAAGTTCCCCCGGTCGGTCGCGGCCACGATGCGCGTCGCGCCCCGTGCCACCAGGTCTTGCGTGCACTCGACCAGCAGGTCGTAGGCATAGCCGTGGCCGCGCTGCTCGGGGAGGACGCCGATGAAGCCGATGCAGTGGCCCGACGGGTGGCGGGCGGGGACGTGGAAGCCCACCATCTCGCCGGCCGCGTCGTAGGCCACGCGCCACCAGTCCCGTGGGGAAGGCAGCCGGCTGAGGACGGTCAGGAGTTCCTCGACCGCGCCGGCCCTGCCGTGCGTCGCGATGTCGTTCAGGTCGTGGGCGTCCAACGAGCCTTGCTGGATCCGGCGCACCACGCCCCGGATGCCGTCGTCGTCCGGCTCGGGCCGGCACTCCAGGCGCCCGGTGCGCTCGGGGAGCGGACAGTCGGGGGTCCAGGTGTAGCGGTAGCGTTCGACCAGCTTCCGGAGGCCGGCAGCCTCGGCCGCGGCCGTCCGGGCCTCGGCTGCGGCTCGCACATCCGGCTCGTCGCGCCAGCCGGGCGGCAGCAGCAGGCTGTACTCGGCGTGCAGAGGTGCGGCGCACAGCAACTGGACAGCGGCTTCGTGGTCGGTGAAGTCGAACCAGTCGAGGGCGATGGGCTCGTCGTCCCCGGGCTTGGCCCACCAGGCCGCGCGGGCGACCACGACGCCGTCGCGCAGAGCGACCCAGGTCCATTCCGGCCGGTACTGGCCGCCGTCGGCGGCCATGCCGTAGGTGTCGCCGAGAACGGCGCGGCCGACCAGGCCCGGGTCGGGCAGGGAGGTGAAGAGGGGAGTCTCGCCCGCGGTGAGCGGACGGATGACCAGTTCAGTCATGGGTGAAGCGATCCTTCGGGGAGAGTGATGCGCTCCCGAATCAGACCTGGGACGCCCGGTGGACGGGGCGGGAGCGCAGGGTTGCTGTGGTGGACATCGCTCTCGCCTCCTCATCTGTGATCACGGGCGTGCGCTCACCCTAACGGCGGCCGCTCGCAAAGGTCCAGGCATTTCCGTGCCGTGCCTCTCGGCGTCGGGCGGACGGCAGCCACGGGCACGTGTGTAGCGGACTTGGTCACGGCCCGCGTGCACGGCGGCGCGGACGTTCCGCTCCGCCGAGCACGCGGGCCGCGTGGGCCTTGCTCTGCTCAGACCATCGGCACAGGCGCGCTGAGCTCAGACGCACCGGACACGGGCCCACCCTGGGCACCGGACACAGGCACGCCCGGGTTCAGGCACGCCCGGGTTCAGCCGCGCCCGGGTTCTGGCACACCCCGGCAGGGGCGCCCCGGGCTCAGGCGCGTCGGGACCTCGTGGGCTTCCCCTCCGCGGACTTCTTCGCGGCGGCGCCCTTCTTCGCGGCCGTGGTCTGCTCGGCCACGGCCCTTTTGGCAGCGGCCTTCTTGGTGGTGGTCTTCTTCGCCGCCGTCCTCCCGGCCGCATCGGCCTTCGGCGTCGAGTTCACCGTGGCGGACCCGGCCGCCGCCCGCTTGCCGGTCGACGTCTTCGCGTCCACCGTCCGCTTGGCGGGCGCGGACCGGGCCGCGACCGTCCTGGCGGACTTCCGGGCGGCCGGGGCCTTCTTCGCCGTCCGCTGTGCTCCCACTCGCGGGGTGGCGTCGCTGACCCGCTCGCCCAGGAGATCCCGCAGGAACTTGCCGGTGTGGCTCGCGGGGACGGCCGCCACCTCCTCGGGCGTGCCCTCGGCGACCACCAGACCGCCGCCGCTGCCGCCCTCCGGACCCATGTCGACGACCCAGTCGGCCGTCTTGATCACATCGAGGTTGTGCTCGATGACGATCACCGTATTGCCCTTGTCGACCAGTCCGGACAGCACATTGATCAGCTTGCTGATGTCCTCGAAGTGCAGCCCCGTGGTGGGCTCGTCCAGGACGTAGACGGTCCGGCCGGTCGAGCGCTTCTGCAGCTCGCTCGCCAGCTTGACGCGCTGCGCCTCACCGCCGGAGAGCGTCGGTGCCGACTGCCCGAGGCGGACGTATCCGAGGCCGACCTCGTTGAGCGTGCGCAGATGGCGGGAGATCGTCGGCACGGCGTCGAAGAAGTCCAGCGCCTCCTCGATGGGCATGTCCAGCACCTCGGCGATGGACTTGCCCTTGTAGTGCACCTCCAGGGTCTCCCGGTTGTAGCGCGCGCCGTGGCAGACCTCGCACGGCACATACACGTCCGGCAGGAAGTTCATCTCGATCTTGATGGTGCCGTCACCGGAGCAGTTCTCGCACCGGCCGCCCTTGACGTTGAAGGAGAACCGGCCCGGCAGATAGCCGCGCACCTTCGCCTCCATCGTCTCGGCGAAGAGCTTGCGCACATGGTCGAAGACCCCGGTGTACGTGGCGGGGTTGGACCGCGGGGTCCGGCCGATGGGCGACTGGTCGACGTGCACCACCTTGTCGACCAGGTCGTCGCCGTCGACCCGGGTGTGGCGCCCGGGGACGGTCCGGGCTGCATTGAGTTCCCGCGCCAGGTGGGTGTAGAGGATGTCGTTGACCAGCGTGGACTTGCCGGAGCCGGAGACTCCCGTCACCGCCGTGAACACCCCGAGCGGGAAGGACACATCGATGTCCTGGAGGTTGTTCTCCCGTGCGCCGCGGACGGTCAGCCGGCGGTCGGTGTCCACCGGCCGCCGGATGTCCGGCGTCGGGATCTCCTTCTTCCCGGCGAGGTACTGGCCGGTCATCGACTCGCTGTTGGTCAGCAGCTCCTTCAACGGGCCGCTGTGCACCACCTTGCCACCGTGCTCGCCCGCGCCCGGGCCGATGTCCACCACCCAGTCCGAGGTCTTGATGGTGTCCTCGTCGTGCTCCACGACGATCAGCGTGTTGCCCAGGTCCCGGAGCCGGACCAGGGTCTCGATCAGCCGGTGGTTGTCGCGCTGGTGCAGGCCGATGGACGGCTCGTCCAGCACGTAGAGCACGCCGACCAGGCCGGAGCCGATCTGGGTGGCGAGCCGGATGCGCTGCGCCTCGCCGCCCGAGAGCGTCCCGGCGGCGCGGTTCAGGGACAGGTAGTCCAGGCCGACGTCGACCAGGAAGCGCAGCCGCTCGTTGACCTCCTTGAGCACCCGCTCCGCGATCTTCTTCTCCCGGACGCTGAGCTTCATCTCCCGCAGGAAGTCCGCACAGTCGCTGATCGACATCGCGGACACCTCGGCGATCGACCGGCCCTGCACGGTGACCGCGAGGACGATCGGCTTCAGCCGGGTGCCCTCGCACGTCGGGCAGGGCACCTCGCGCATGTAGCCCTCGAAGCGCTCCCGGCTGCTGTCGCTCTCGGCCTCCGAGTGCCGCCGCTTGACGAACGGCACCGCGCCCTCGAACGAGGTGGTGTACGCGCGCTCGCGCCCGTAGCGGTTGCGGTAGCGCACCTCGATCTGCGTCCGGTGCCCGTTCAGCAGGGCCTTCCTCGCCCGCTGCGGCAGCCCGGCCCACGGGATGTCCGTACGGAAGCCCAGCTCCTCGGCGAGGGCTCCGACCAGCCGGCCGAAGTAGTCCTTGGTGTGGCCGTGCGACCACGGGTTGATGGCGCCCTCGTCGAGCGACTTGTCCTCGTCCGGGACGATCAGCTCCGGGTCCACCTCCATGCGGGTACCGATGCCGGTGCAGTCGGGGCAGGCGCCGAACGGCGAGTTGAACGAGAAGGAGCGCGGCTCGAGCTCCTCGAAGGACAGGTCGTCGTACGGGCAGTAGAGGTGCTCGGAGTACATCCGCTCGCGCTGCGGATCGTCGGCGTCGAGATCGACGAAGTCGAGGATGACCATGCCGCCGGAGAGCCCCAGCGCGGTCTCCACGGAGTCCGTGAGCCGGCGCTTCGCGCCCTCCTTCACGGTGAGGCGGTCGACGACCACCTCGATGGTGTGCTTCTCCTGCTTCTTCAGCTTGGGCGGGTCGGACAGCTGGATCGTCGTGCCGTCCACCCGCGCACGGCTGTAGCCCTTGGTCTGGAGGTCGGAGAAGAGATCGACGAACTCGCCCTTGCGCTCGCGCACCAGCGGGGAGAGCACCTGGAAGCGGCTGCCCTCCTCCAGGCTCAGCACCTTGTCGACGATCGCCTGCGGCGACTGCCGGGAGATCGGCCGGGCGCACTCGGGACAGTGCGGCTTGCCGATCCGTGCGAAGAGCAGCCGGAGGTAGTCGTAGACCTCCGTGATCGTGCCGACCGTCGAGCGCGGGTTGCGCGAGGTCGACTTCTGATCGATGGAGACCGCCGGGGAGAGACCCTCGATGAAGTCCACATCGGGCTTGTCCATCTGGCCCAGGAACTGGCGGGCATAGGAGGAGAGCGACTCGACGTAGCGGCGCTGCCCCTCCGCGAAGATCGTGTCGAACGCCAGGGAGGACTTGCCCGACCCCGACAGCCCGGTGAAGACGATGAGGGAGTCGCGAGGGAGGTCGAGCGAGACGTTCTTGAGGTTGTGCTCGCGAGCGCCACGGACGATGAGACGGTCGGCCACGCCGGTCGGCACCTTTCGTGAGAAGAGGCGGGGGTACGCCGGCACCCCCGGTCCAGGGTATGGGCGGCGCCACTGCGGTGTCGTACTTGATGCCGGACCGAGCCTATAGCACGCACATTCGATTTACGGGGTCGTGTCGCCACCTTCACCCGAACGTGTGGCGGCGATAGCGTCGAGTCATGACTGATCACGTGCAGGACACGGCGGCGGTCCGGGAGGCCACCGCACGACTGCTCACCGCCCTGGAGAAGCTGGACGACGCGGCCGTCCGCGAGCCCTCCCGGCTTCCGGGCTGGTCACGCGGGCATGTGCTCGCCCATCTCGCGCGCAACGCCGATGCTCTCGTGAACGTCCTCGAAGCCGCGCGCACCGGCACCCACATTCCCATGTATGCCGGCAGTGAGAGCCGCGATCAGGACATCGAGCGGGGCGCCGGCCGTCCGCTCGCCGTCCAGATCGAGGACCTGACTGCTGCCGCCGACCGTTTCAACAACGCCGCGGCCGCTCTTCATCCCGAGGCGTGGGAGGCCACCGTCACCCTGCGCAACGGCGTCACCGACCGGGCCTCGCGGGTGCCCTTCCGGCGACTGATCGAAATCGAACTCCACCACGTGGACCTGGGCATCGGCTGCACGGTCGGCGATCTTCCGGCCGCCTTCGTCGAGCGCGATCTGGACTATGTCGTGGGTGAGCGGTTCGCGGGCCGGCCCGACGTCCCGCCACTGCTGCTGACCGCCGACGGCGGCCGCGGCCGGCGCACCGGGCGGACGGACGGCGACCCGGTGGCGGTCTCCGGGTCCGCGGCGGCGCTGCTCGGCTGGCTCACCGGCCGGGCCGACGGCTCGGATCTCGACGCCGGGGGCGCCCCGCTCCCCGTGGTGCCGCCGCTAGGCTGACGTCATGACGTACAGCGGAGTGGTGACGGTCGGCGGGCCCGCGGACGTGCACGAACTGACGGACCTGATGATCTCGAAGGTCGCCGTCGGCCCCATGGAGAACAACGCCTATCTTCTGCGCTGCCGCGCGACCGACGTCCAGCTGCTGATCGACGCGGCGAACGAGCCGCGCACCCTGCTCAGCCTGATCGGCGACGGCGGGATCGCCTCGGTGATCACCACGCACCGGCACGCGGACCACTGGCAGGCGCTCGCGCAGGTGGTGACGGAGACCGGCGCCCGCACCTACGCCGGGCGGCACGACGCGGTCGGCATCCCCGTTGCCACCGACGTCCTGGTGGACGACGGCGACACCATCCGGGTCGGCCGGGTGGAGCTGACCGCGCGCCATCTGGTGGGCCACACCCCCGGCAGCATCGCCCTGGTCTACGACGACCCGCACGGCCACGCGCACGTGTTCACCGGTGACTGTCTCTTCCCCGGCGGTGTCGGCAACACCAACAAGGACCCCGAGGCGTTCGCCTCGCTGATCCACGACGTGGAGACGAAGCTCTTCGACCAGCTACCGGACGAGACCTGGGTCTACCCCGGCCACGGCAACGACACCACCCTGGGAGCGGAGCGGCCTCAGCTGCCGGAGTGGAAGGCCCGCGGCTGGTAGCCCCTGCCGGAGCGCGCACCGACGTCCGCGCCGGGGCGCGCTCCGGTGTTCTGCTCGTAGCCGGGGGACCGCATCCGAGCGACGCGCCCACGAGACCGCGTCAGGAGGTCAGTCGGCCCGGAAGGCGGCAACTCGGAGGGTGGCGGCCGGAGGACGTGCGGTCGGCCGCGCGCGGTGCGACCGTGCGGGGCCCGGTGGGAGCCGATAGGGCCCGGTGGGAGCCGGCACCTGTCGTGCGGCAGGGCGTCCCGCTGTCGGCGGGTCGGCGCCCGGTGAGGTTCGCCCCGCCGTCGGCCGGGTACCCGCAGGGGCGAGGAACCGCCATCCGGACCCGGGTCCCCCAGCCTGTGCCGTGAGCCAGCTCAGGAGTCTTATGGACAACGACGTGCAGGACCTCATCACCAGGGCGCGTGAACTCGCCGAACAGGCCGCCGAATCCGGGGATCCCGGGACCGCCGGTGCGGCGCAGGCCTATGCGACGCTGGCGCTCGTCGCCGGAATCGGCGACGTCAACGCCCAGTTGCGCACCCTCACCCACCGGGTGGACACCGAGAGCGGCGCGATCGGCACGGCGCTCTCCGATCTCGGCCAGAAACTCGACACCCTCACCTACCGCGTGCAGAGCTGACCCGACGGGCCATCCGCCCCCGCCTCCCGGAGAGGGGCGTCCGCCCGGAGGGTTGGCGAGGTCCCGCCCGGAGGGTTCACGGCGTCCCGATCGAAGAGTTGCACGGCCGTCCGCTGCGCGGTGATCGCCGGTGGGTTCACCGAGAGGGACCCTGTCGGTGGGTTCACCGAGCGGGTCCTGTCGGCGGCCGTTCCGACGGTCCGCCCGGTCGCCGGGAGTACGCCCCGTACCGAGTCGGGCGGACCTCACCTCCCGTGCGGCGAACGGACGGTCCTCACGCGGCGCTGGGCGGCCCGTCGTCGTTGCCCCGGTATCGCCTGCTGTCCCACAGAGCCATGGGCACGATGCCGGCCGCCGCGCGCGGCCCGTTCCGCTCCGTGCCGCGGGGCCATGCGCTCACCAGTCCCTGGGGCTCGACTCCGTGCGGCTCGACCCCACGCATCCTGGCGGCCAGTCGCTCCGCCGCACTGAGCTTGCCTTGACTCATGCACTCCTCCAAGGTTCGGGACCTGAGCTGTACGGGTCGTCAGCGATAAGGGCCTCGCCTGCCGGTGGAACGCCGGTGGTGCCGAGGCCGCCGATGGCGTCAGTGATCTGTACGGCCCCGGAGCCGAGTTCGTTCATCCGCGGTTGCCCCGAGCACGCGAACCGGAGCCGCGGCCGGGTACCGCGCACGGCCTCGGTGGGCACGTCGCCGTGCGTCGGCACCGGTGGGCGCCCACCCCGGGCCCGGCGCCCTGCCGCCCCGGAGCCGGGCCGCCCCGGAGCCGGGCCGACGAAGGCCGCGGGCTGCCGGCGGAGGCTGTGCAGGACAGCCGACGGGGACTGCGCGGGACAGCGGGCGGCCGGTGTGCGGGACGCGGAGCGGAGGCTGCCGGTCGGTGGGCCCCGCTCGTTCCGCGCCGGGGAGCGACGGCGCACGACCGGTCCCTGCCGGAAGCGTCACGCCCCGCTCGCCGGCACCGTCCGGGCCCGCGCACCCGCCGGCGCCGCGGATGCCCCCGGGCGCCGCCGCGGGACCGGTGACCCGAGGGCGCTCCCCTTCGTTGAGCGCGGCGTGAACGATCACGTCGCCACCGCCCGCCCCTCGATGACGCGCCTGGCCGCGGCATCGCTGGCCGGCACCGCCATCGAGTTCTACGACTTCTTCCTCTACGGCACGGCGGCGGCCCTGGTCCTGGGGCCGCTCTTCTTCCCGACGTTCTCCCCGCTCGCGGGGACCCTCGCGGCCTTCGGCACCTTCGCGGTCGGCTTTCTCTCCCGGCCCCTGGGGGCCGTGCTCTTCGGGCACATCGGCGACCGGCACGGCCGCCGTCCGGTGCTGGTCGCCTCGCTGTTGCTGACGGGAACCGCGACCGTCGCCGTGGGCTGCCTGCCTACCTACGCCTCTCTGGGGGCCGGCGCACCGCTGCTGCTGTTGGCGCTGCGCTTCCTGCAGGGGCTCGGACTGGGCGGGGAGTGGGGCGGGGCCGTGCTGCTGACCGCCGAGCACGCCCCCGCGCGGCGCCGGGCCCTGTGGGCGAGCTTCCCGCAGATGGGTCCGCCGGTGGGCTTCGTGCTGGCGAACGGCGTGATGCTCGCGCTGTCGGCCGCGCTGACGGAGGCGGAGTTCCGTGCCTGGGGCTGGCGGGTGCCGTTCTGGGCGGCCGGGGTACTGGCGCTGGCGGGGCTGCTGCTGCGGGCCTCGCTCACCGAGAGCCCGCAGTTCCGGGAGCTGGCCGAACAGGGCAGCCGGGCCCGGGTGCCGCTGGCCGAGGTCGTCCGGGGGCACTGGCGACTGGTCCTGCTGACCGCCGGGGCACTGGCCGTCGGCTACGCCGTCTTCTACGCGGTGACGACATGGTCCCTCGCGTACGGCACCGAGGAACTCGGCGTGAGCCGCACGGTGATGCTGGGCTGCATCATGGCCGCGGTGGTGATCAAGGGTGCCTGTACACCGCTGGTCGGCATGCTCGCCGACCGCTATGGCCGACGGTCGCTGTGCCTGGCGGGATGCGCGGCCTCGGCGGTGTGGATGTTCCCGTTGATCGCGCTGCTGCGGACCGGACAGCCCCTGCCGATGTTCCTGGGATTCCTCGTCGCCCTGCTGGCGTTCATCATGATGTTCGCCGTGGTCGCCGCCTATCTGCCGGAGCTGTACGAGCCTCGGGTGCGCTGCACCGGGGCGGCCGTGGGCTACAACCTGGGCGGGGTGCTCGGCGGCGCGCTGACCCCGGTCGTGGCGACCGTGGTGGCGGCCGGGAAGGGGTCGCCCTGGGGCGTGGCCGCGTATCTCACCGGGATCGCGGTGGTCAGCCTGGTGTGCTTCGCGCTGCTGCCCGAGACCCGGCCCGGGGAGGCGGTGGAGCCGGCCGCCGCGGCGGGCGCGCCGGCCTGATCCCGGCCGGCTGCCCCGGGCGGGCCCACGGCCCGGTCCGCCATCGGCCGGTCGTCGAAGGCGGACGCGTCCGTGGGCAGCCGTGGGCGTGGCCGCGTCCTGACCTGGCTTCCGGAGATCCTGCCTGGTTTCCGGAGATCCTGACCGGGTTCCGGAGATCCTGACCGGGTTCCGGAAGCCTGCCCGGGAGAAACAGGCCGGCCGAGCGGGGGCGCCCCCGCGAGGGCGCCCCTGCCGGGGTGGGTCAGGTGGTGACGTCGTCCTTCTCGGCGGCCTTCGCCTTCGCTTCCTTCTTCGACGCGTACAGGCTGGTGATCGTGGTGACGACGAGCACCGCACAGATCACGCCGAGCGAGACGGGGATGCTGATCTCGGGCACATGGACCCCGGACTCGTGAAGCGCGTGGAGCAGCAGCTTCACGCCGATGAAGCCGAGGATGACCGACAGGCCGTACGAGAGGTGGACGAGCTTCTTCAGCAGTCCGCCGATGAGGAAGTACAGCTGCCGCAGGCCCATCAGCGCGAAGGCGTTGGCGGTGAAGACGATGTACGGATCCTGGGTGAGGCCGAAGATCGCCGGTATCGAGTCCAGCGCGAAGAGGATGTCCGTGGTGCCGATCGCCAGCACGACGACGAACATCGGGGTCATCAGGCGCCGGCCCTGCTCCCGGACGAACAGCTTGGGGCCGTGGTACTCGCCGGTGGACGGGAAGCGCTTCTCGACCGCCTTGAGGAAGCGGTTCTCGTTGTACTCCTCGTCGTCGTCCTCGGAACGGGCGTCCTGGATCAGCTTCCAGGCGGTCCAGATGAGGAACGCGCCGAAGATGTAGAACACCCAGGAGAAGTTGGCGATGATCGCGGCGCCGGCGGCGATGAAGATCGCTCGCAGCACCAGGGCTATCAGCACGCCGATCATGAGCACGCGCTGCTGGAGCACCGGTGGCACGGCGAACTTCGCCATGATCAGCACGAAGACGAAGAGGTTGTCGACGCTCAGCGACTTCTCGGTGATGTAGCCCGCGAAGAACTCGCCGGCGGGCTGCCCCCCACCGAAGAGATAGAGGCCGAGCCCGAAGAGCCCGGCGAGCACGACCCAGACGATCGTCCAGATACCGGCCTCCTTCATGGAGACCTCGTGCACCTTGCGTCCACCGATGAAGAAGTCGGCCGCGATGAGGGCGCACAGACCAACGATGGTCAACGCCCAGACGGCGGGGGTTACGTCCACTGTTCCTCCGGCATGGGTACGGCAACTGCCAGCGTCGTCGCTGCCGGAGGTCTCTTCCACCCGGGAACGCGTGCCGCTCTCGGGCCGGCGCCCCGGGATCTCACCGATCCGTACTGACGGGAACGCCGCAGCAGGGAGTACTCCCCTCCGCGTAAAGAACGGTACAGGAAATGCCAAGGAAAGGTAAAGCACTCGGCAAAGTAAGCCCAAAGTCGCTGGTCACCGGCCGTATCGACGTCGGGCCTCGGCCACCTGCACGAGGACCTGCTCCAGCACCGCGCTGCCGGGCGGGGCGAGCGGCGGCTCGTAGGTCCAGGCGTGGCCGACCCAGGGGTCGGCGAGGTGGTCGTCGGGGATCGGCGTGATCCGCATCAGGGAGCGCCAGAGGGGGTCGAGCAGCGGTCCGTACTCCTGGGCGTCCTCGCGGTCGGCGACCAGCATCAGGTGCACGCCGACGGCCGGGCCCTCGTCCGCCAGGTAGCGAAGCCGGGTGACGTCGCGGTCGTCGAAACCGTGCGGGAAGTCGTTGACGATCAGCAGGCGCTGGGAGGTGTCCACGTCCGGGGGCAGGGCATCGGAGGCTCCCCCGCGCAGGGCCATCTGCACCAGGTCCACCCGCTGGGTCAGCCCCGCCAGGACCGCGGCCACGCCCGCCGCACCGGCCGCGGGCGGCTCACGGAGGGCCCCGGAGCGCACGAGCGGGGCGAGCGAGGAGGCCGCCGCGCCCGCCGGGTCGATGACCTGGACGGTGAACTCGCCCGCCGGATACACCGCGAGCAGGCGGGCGGCGTGCGCGACCGCGGTGTCCATGGCCAGACGGCGCAGCTCACCGGGGTCCAGGAACGCGCTGTCGGGGGTGCTCGCGCGCCCGCGGTCCACCCACAGCCCTCGCTCCAGCGGCAGCCGGACCAGCATGGGGATGCGGAGGTCGGGGCTCTCGGGCAGGTGCAGATCGCCGAGGCGCAGCGCCATGGGGATCTCCATCGGCACCCGGTAGGTCTGCCAGACGGGGTTGTCCCAGCGGGCGAACGCGGGTGGCAGCGCCGGTTCCACGACCTCGGCCTCGGCGACGAGCTGGGCGAGGTCACGGTCGAGGGCGGCCTGGGCCTGCTCGACGAGCCGGGTGTGCTTGGCGTGGGCTTCCGCGTGGGGGGAGTCGCCGGTGGCGGCGAGCCGCAGGCGGGGATCGGCGAGCAGCCGGTCGAGCTCCTGCTCCCGGCGGGAGTCGGCGAAGTCGACGGCGCTGCGGTAGGCGGCGACGGTGCGGGCCAGGTCCTCGAACATGCCCCACACCTGGTTGTAGAGCCGCTCGTCCAGGGTCCAGCCGGTGGCGTCGCCCGCGGCGGGCGAGGACGGCGAGGCGGGCCCACCGGCCCCGTCGGCCGGGGACGGAGGGGCGGCGGACGGCGCCGCGGCACGGCGGGGATGCCGGTAGTCGACCGGTCCTCCGCCCTCGCCGGTGGCGGGCACCGAGGCCCCGGACGGCGCAACGGAGGGCCCTGGCGCGGAGGCGGCAGGCAGGGGTGACGGGGCTGAGGGGGAAGCGGCGGGTGCGGATGACGGGGCGGGCGCGGACGGGGAGGCGACGGGCGCGGATGACGGGCCGGGGGCGGACGGGGAGGCGACGGGTGCGGATGACGGGCCGGACGCGGACGGGGAGGAGAACGGAGCGGGATCGGTGCCCGGCGATAGGGAGCTGCCCGTGCCCCTCGTTCCGCCGCCCCCGCCGTCAGCCGGGCCGTTGTGTGCTCGGTCGGCCGCCGTGCCGGGCGCGGTGCCGGCACCGGCCCCGGTGCCGGACGGGGCGGTGCGGACCCGGTCGCCCTCGGCGGTGCGGGACGGTGCCGGAACGGAACGGGCCATGCCCTGGGCCACCGCGTCCTGGATCGTGGCGGCGAGTTCACCGGCCTGGGGCAGTCCCTGGTCCCGGAACAGCGCGGCGAGACCGCCCGCGTACCCCTGCCCGACGGCGCGTACCTTCCAGGCGCCCTGCCGGCGGTACAGCTCCACGGCGACGACCGCGGATTCGCTGTCCAGGTCCGTGACCGTGTAGCCGGCGATCTCGCTACCGTCGAGGCCGGTGACGGCCACGAACGGCGCCGCGACGGCCCCGAAGCGCGCCGGCCCGCCACCACCGCCCGGCAGGGCGAGCAGTACGTGGACCCGGTGGACCTCGCCGGGCAGCACGTCGAGGTCCACGGCGAGCCGGTGTACGGCCGCGGCCTGCCGGGAGACCTCCAGACCGGGCAGGGCCGGGGCGGCCGGATGAGCGACCCAGGCGGTACCCCGCACCGTGCCCTGTTCGTCGCCCAGGGTGGCTCCGGCCACGACCGGACTGCCCGCCGAGACCCGGATCTCCACACGGTTCCCGGGCAACGGGTGGTTCTGCCCGCGCACCAGCTCGGCCGTCATCGTGCGTCCCCTGTTCTGTGTCCTGAGATTCCTGTGGTGCGTGGTGTGCTTCGTGGTTGCGCGAGCCCACACGCTCCTCCCGGCGCCACGTGCTCACGGCCCCACACGGCGTCACGGCGCCACATGCTCACGGCGTGACGCGCCCACGGCCCGGAACGCCGGGCGGCTCCCGGAGCCGTAGCGCCTCCGGGAGCCGCCCGTTCCGCCCTGTCTCGTCACGTCCCGCCGGGACGGCTCCGCAGGTCCGCAGGTCCGCAGGTCCGCAGGTCCGCAGGTCCGCAGGTCCGCAGGTCCGCAGGTCCGCAGGTCCGCAGGTCCGCAGGTCCGCAGGTGGGCAACGACGGGGTGCGGGCCCAGGCCCGGCCTCGGGGCACGTCCGTCGCCGGTGTGCGTCAGCCGTAGGGCCCCGCAGAGGTCGGCCCGGGGGCAACCACCGCACAAGGCCCGTGCCCGAGTCCCGCGTTCCGAACTCCCGCCCCACTGCCGCAAAGACGGGACCGCCTCCGGCAAACGGCTCCTAGAGGTGCGGCAGCATCGCCGGCATGAGGTCCTGGAAGGTGCGGCCGTCGGCGGCGGAGCCGAGGGCGGTCATCTGCCAGCCGCCGCCGGCGCGGTGCACCTTCGCCATGATCTGCGCGGTGTACTTGCCTCCGCCGGTCAGCGTGTAGCGCGCCAGCTCCTGGCCGTTGGTCTCGTCGACGATGCGACAGAAGGCGTTCTGCACCTCGGCGAACGTCTGGCCGGTGAAGGAGTTCACGGTGAAGACGATCTGGTCGATGTGGACCGGGACCCGCTGCAGGTCGACCAGGATCGCCTCGTCGTCCCCGCCCTGGCCGGCGCCGCCGACCAGGTTGTCGCCGGTGTGCCGGACCGAGCCGTCGTCACTGACGAGGTGCCGGAAGAACACGACGTCCACCGGCTGCTTCTCGGCGAAGAGCACGGCCGACGCATCGAGGTCGATCTCCTTGGTGCGGGTCCCGAAGAGCCCTCGGCGAGGGGCGGCCTGCCAGCCCAGCCCCATCCGCACCGCGGTCAGGGCGACCCCGTCGGACTTCTGCAGGCTGATGCCCTGTCCCTTGGACAAGTTGACGCTCACGCGGTGTCCCCTCTCGAACCGTTCCCCATCACCATCAACCACCTGTTCGGGCAGCTGACGGAAACCCTACGCAGTGCCACCGACGCGGGGCATGGCCCGCCCCGTTTTGTGGCGTTCCTGCAACACGCGGCGGCCGGCCGACTGCGCCCGGTCTCCGGGGACGTGGATGGGGACGTCGATGGGGACACGGGCCCTGGGACGTCGGAGTACTCGGCGGCGGTGGTGCGGAGGGGCGGAGGAGCTGTCCCCGCCCCGTCCTCCCGTCCACCCGTCCACCCGTCCACCCGTCAGGAGAGTCCGGCCTCCTGCATCTGCCGGAGCTCCTTCTTCAGCTCCTTCACCTCGTCTCGCAGGCGCGCCGCGACCTCGAACTGCAGCTCCGCGGCAGCCGCACGCATGCGCTCCGTCATGTCCTCGATCTGCTGGGCGAGCTCGGCGGCGGGACGGTCGGTCGGAACGACGCCGCCCTTCGCGCTCTTCGCGCCCTTCCCTGCCTTTGCGGGCCCGGCCTTGCTCCCCTTGCCGCCCAGGTCCGGAACGGGGGCCTTCCCTTCCTTGGCGCTGCGGTACCCGGAGCCCAGCAGCTCCTCGGTGTCGACCTCTTCGCGGGCGATGGCCGCCACAATGTCGTTGATCTTCTTCCGCAGGGGCTGCGGATCGATGCCGTTCTCCTTGTTGTACGCGATCTGCTTCTCACGGCGCCGGTTGGTCTCGTCGATGGCCTTCTCCATCGCCGGCGTCATCTTGTCCGCGTACATATGGACCTGGCCCGAGACGTTCCGCGCCGCGCGGCCGATGGTCTGGATGAGCGAGGTGCCGGAGCGGAGGAAGCCTTCCTTGTCCGCGTCGAGGATGGCGACCAGTGACACCTCCGGCAGGTCGAGCCCCTCGCGCAGCAGGTTGATGCCGACCAGCACGTCGTACTCACCGGCGCGGAGCTCCCGCAGGAGTTCCACGCGGCGGAGCGTGTCGACATCGCTGTGCAGGTAGCGGACCTGAATGCCGAGCTCAAGGAAGTATTCGGTCAGGTCCTCCGCCATCTTCTTGGTGAGGGTGGTGACCAGGACGCGCTCGTCCTTCTCCGCGCGGGTCCGGATCTCGTGCACCAGATCGTCGATCTGGCCCTCGGTCGGCTTGACGATCACTTCCGGGTCGATCAGACCGGTCGGCCGGATGATCTGCTCCACATGGCCGTCGGAGCGGGAGAGTTCGTACTGCCCGGGGGTCGCCGAGAGGTAGACCGTCTGCCCGATCCGCCCCAGGAACTCCTCCCACTTCAGCGGCCGGTTGTCCATGGCCGACGGCAGCCGGAAGCCGTGCTCCACCAACGTCCGCTTGCGCGAGGCGTCGCCCTCGTACATCGCGCCGATCTGCGGAACGGTGACGTGCGACTCGTCGATGACCAGCACGAAGTCGTCCGGGAAGTAGTCCAGCAGGGTGTTGGGCGCCGAGCCGGCCTCACGGCCGTCGATGTGCAGCGAGTAGTTCTCGATGCCGGAGCAGCTGCCGATCTGCCGCATCATCTCGATGTCGTAGGTGGTGCGCATGCGCAGCCGCTGGGCCTCCAGCAGCTTGCCCTGCTTCTCCATCCGGGCGAGCGTTTCCTCGAGCTCCGCCTCGATCCCCGTGATGGCCTTCTCCATCCGCTCCGGGCCGGCCACGTAGTGGCTCGCGGGGAAGACGTAGAGCTCCCGGTCCTCGCTGATGACCTCGCCCGTGACCGGGTGCAGGGTGGAGAGGGCCTCGATCTCGTCGCCGAACATCTCGATGCGGACGGCCAGTTCCTCGTAGACCGGGAAGATCTCGATGGTGTCGCCCCGCACCCGGAAGGTGCCCCGGGTGAAGGAGAGGTCGTTCCGCGTGTACTGGATGTCGACGAAGCGGCGCAGCATCTGGTCCCGGTCGATCTCCTCGCCGACCTTGAGCGGAACCATGCGGTCCACGTACTCCTGCGGTGTGCCCAGGCCGTAGATGCAGGAGACCGACGCCACCACGACCACGTCCCGCCGGGTGAGCAGCGAATTCGTCGCCGAGTGGCGCAGCCGCTCGACCTCCTCGTTGATCGAGGAGTCCTTCTCGATGTAGGTGTCCGACTGCGGGACGTACGCCTCGGGCTGGTAGTAGTCGTAGTACGAGACGAAGTACTCGACGGCGTTGTTGGGGAGGAGCTCGCGGAATTCGTTGGCGAGCTGGGCCGCGAGGGTCTTGTTGGGCGCCATGACGAGGGTCGGCCGCTGGAGCTTCTCGATCATCCAGGCGGTGGTGGCCGACTTGCCGGTGCCGGTGGCGCCGAGCAGGACGACGTCCTTCTCGCCCGCCGTGATGCGGCGCTCCAGGTCGGCGATGGCCGTGGGCTGGTCGCCACTGGGCTGGTAGGGGCTGACGACCTCGAAGGGCGCCACGGTGCGTTCGATCTTGGAAACGGGCCGCATGCATCCACGGTACGACCCCCCACTGACAACCGGGCCCGACGAGCACTCCGCCCCCGGCCCGTACGTCATGCGAACCGCGCTGACCAGGGACGAAGGGCTGAGCGGCCCGCCGGGCGGTTGCGGAGCCGCACGCACGGCCCGGGATCTCTCCCGGGGCCGCCGGGCCGGGCCGGGACCGGACGTCTCCTCCGGCAGCGGCCCTCTCCGGGGCAGCGGACACCGACCGAGCGGACCATGCGTGCCGGGGGCCGGGGGCCGGGGGCCGGGGCGCCCGGCGGACGGTGCTGCCCGTGGGCGCACGACGCGGGCCGAGGCAGCAGCCGGCAGAGGCGGACAGGGCGCGGACGCGGGCAGGTGCCGGCATCACGAACGGTTGCCGGTCCCGGTCGGCGCCCACGTGCGGCCGGGCCGGAGCGGACCGGGCACGCGGCACGCGTTCCCGACTCCGCGGGCGCCCCCGCCCATTCGCTCGAGCGGGTGAACTCGCACAGCGTCGAACACAGGGCCGTCGCGGCATGGCACCGTGAAGTTCTCCGGGGGGCGTCCCGTTCAACTTCTGTCCATTCCACGCCTGTCCACTGTTGCACCACGCCTGGGACCCTCGGCCCGTCCGCGAAAGACGACGCGAGGAGTCCCCGTGCGTATACGCCCTCTCGCAGCCACAGTCGGAACGCTTCTGGGAGTCTCGACACTCTTCTTCCCCGCCACGGTGGCGCAGGCCATCGACCACCCGCACCGACCCGTGGTCGTGGCCCACCGCGGCGCGTCCGCCTACGCGCCCGAGAACACCCTCGCGGCCGTCGACAAGGCCGACGACCTCGGTATCACCTGGGTGGAGAACGACGTCCAGCGCACCAAGGACGGTGAGTTGGCCGTCATTCATGACACCGATCTGAAGCGCACCACCAACGTGGAGCAGGTCTTCCCCGACCGGGCGCCCTGGAAGGTCGCCGACTTCACCATGGCGGAGATCAAGCGGCTGGACGCGGGCAGCTGGTTCTCCCCCGCCTATGCGGGCGAACGCGTGCCCACCCTGGAGGAGTACCTCGAACGGGTCAGTGACCACCGGCAGAAGCTGCTGCTGGAGATCAAGGCCCCGGAGCTGTACCCCGGTCTGGAGCTCCAGACCCTCCGTGAACTGCGCCGTGAGGGCTGGCTCGACCGCTCGCACGTCCGGCGCAAGCTGATCATCCAGTCCTTCAGCGCGGACAGCGTGGGCATGGTCCACAAGCTGCGTCCCGACATCAAGACCGGCTTCCTCGGCGCTCCGGAGGTCGCGGACCTGAAGACGTACGCGCAGTTCGTCGACCAGATCAACCCGAGTCACCGGACGCTGACTCCCGAGTACGTGGCCGCGGTGCACAAGCTGCGCGGGGCCCACGGCCGCCGGCTGGAGGTCTTCACCTGGACGGTCAACGACGGCCCGCGGGCCGCCCTGCTCAAGAGCTACGGCGTGGACGGCATCATCACCAACACCCCTGACATCGTCCGCGACGCGACGGCCAGGAGCACCTCGGACCACAGCGCCTTCGCCGGCGCCTCCGCGTCGTAGCTCCGACTCCCGGGAGCACGACGCACCGCGGCCGCGTCCTTGAGGGGCGCGGCCGCGGTGCGTGCGGCGCCCCCTCCCCCGGCGCGCGCCGCCCAGCGCCCGCCGCCGGTGCGCAAGGCCCGCGCTCGCGGCGCACACCGCTTCGGAGCGCACTACCCTGCGGGGAATGAGCGCAGTGAGCTGGACCGTGACCGGCACCCCCATCGGGCCGTTGCTGCTCGCGGCGACCGGCCGGGGGCTGGTCAACGTCGTCTTCCACGCGGACGAGCGGACGGCCCGCGCGGCGGTCGACCGGCTGGCATCCCGGCTCGGGGACGAGCCGGTGGAGGCGTCCGAGGACCCGCTGCTCGCCGAGACGGTCCGGCAGGTGCGCGCCTACTTCGCGGGAACGCTGCGTGAGTTCACCGTGGCGCTGGACTGGTCGCTGTCGGCCGGCTTCAACCGGCGGGTGCTGCGGGAGCTCGCGACCGGCGTCCCGTACGGCACGGTCGTCGGCTACCAGGACCTGGCCGACCGGGTCGGCGAACCGGGGGCCGCACGGGCCGTGGGCACGGCCATGGGCTCCAATCCGCTGCCCGTCGTGGTCCCCTGCCACCGGGTGGTGGAGAGCGGCGGCGGGATCGGCGGCTTCGGCGGCGGGCTGGAGACGAAGCGCACCCTGCTCGCGCTGGAGGGCGTGCTCCCGCAGCCGCTGTTCTGAGCCGTCGGCAGACCCGTTCCCGCCCCGCGCCGAAAGGCTCCGCAGTCTTGCTCCGGCGGGCCCCACGGCCTTGCTCCGGCGGGCCCCGCAGCCGTGCTCCGGAGGGCCCGCGGCCTTGCCCAGGGCTCCCGGCCCGGGCAGGAGAAGCACCCCGCGACCTCGCAGGCCGCTGCGCAGAAGGCCCTCGCAAGGAACCCTCGCAGCGGGCCGGCGCGGAAGGTTCCCGCCCGGAACGCCCTCCGGTCACGTTTCCGAAAGCTTCCCCGCCGGCCCATGGCCTGCCGGCAGCGGTGCTGCCAGACTGCGGCCGTGCCCGACTCCTCCGATTCGCCCTCCTCCATTCCCCCGCCCGTCCCCGCTCCCTCACCCGTATCCGGCTCCGACGCCCCGGCCGTGCCCGCTGAGGCGGAGGCCGTCCCCGGTCTGGACGCCGTGCGGCGGCGCACCACGGCCGTACTCATCGCCTCCCAGATCCTCGGCAGCCTGGGCACGGCGATGGGGGTCGCCCTCTCGTCGGTACTGGCACAGGAGATCGGCGGCTCGGAGGCGGTGGCCGGGCTGGCCGGGACCGCGGCCGTGGCGGGGACGGCCCTGCTGTCGGTTCCGGTCGCCGCCCTGATGAGCGCCCGCGGCCGGCGGCCCGGTCTGGCGCTGGCGTATGCGGTCGGTGCGGTGGGCGCGGGTCTGTCCGTGCTGGCCGCCGCGGTGGGGAGTTTCCCCCTGCTGCTGCTCGGCATGGTGGCGTTCGGCGCCAGTACGACGGCCAACCTGCAGGCCCGGTTCGCGGCGGCGGATCTGGCGCCGGCGGGGACCCTCGGCCGGGCGATCTCGACGGTGGTCTGGGCGGCGACGATCGGTGCGGTCCTGGGGCCGAACATCGCGGCCCCGGCCGGGGACAGCGTCGCGGGCCTGGGGATTCCGGCCACGGCGGGACCGTTCCTGTGGGCCGCGGTGGTCTTCCTGGCCGCATCCGTCCTGGTACTGGTCCTGCTGCGCCCCGATCCGCTGCTGACGGCCCGGTCGCTGGATCCGGCCGGGTCGCAGACGCGGGAGAGCCGGTCGCTCCGCGCGGGTGTACGGGTGGTGGCCGGCTCCGCGCGGGCCCGGCTGGCGCTCGTCACCATCAGCGCCTCGCACACCGCGATGGTGGCGATCATGGTGATGACCCCGGTGGACCTGGGACACCACGGCGCGGACATCGAGCTGATCGGGCTGGTGATCAGTGCTCACATCGCGGGCATGTACGCCTTCGCCCCGGTGATGGGCCGGCTCTGCGACCGGGTGGGGCCGTTCACCGTGATCGCCCTGACGGTGGCCCTGATGGCTTCGGCCGCCCTGCTCGCGGGCACGGCCGACGGGCACCACGGGCGGACCACGGCCGGTCTGTTCCTGCTGGGCCTGGGCTGGTCGGCGGGGCTCGTGGCGGGCTCCACGCTGCTCACCGACGCCGTACCGCGGGCCGCCCGGGCCGCCGTCCAGGGCCTCTCGGACCTGACGATGAACGCCTCGGCGGGGGCCGGTGGCGCCCTGGCCGGGCTGATCGTCGCGCGGGCGAGCTACGGCTGGCTGAACCTGGCAGCGGCCCTCCTGCTGCTGCCGATGGCGGCCCTGGCCCTGTTCACCGCACGCCCGGCCCGCGCCTGACCTCGCGCCAGAGGCCCCGGAGGCCGAAGGACGTCAGAGGCTGATGTGATACGCCTTCCGGAGCGTCTCGTGAACGGTCCAGGTGGTCCGGTCGCCCTCGCGCAGCACGCACGCGTCGCCCGGGCCCACCTCGATGACGGAACCGCCCTCGACCTCGATCGTCGCCCGCCCGCTCACGACGACGAACAGTTCGTTGGCCTCGGTGTCGGTCACGACGCCCGGAGTGATCTGCCAGATCCCGCGGAGCTGCTTGCCGTCCGGGGACTCCCACAGCACCTTCCCGGTGACGACGGGATCGCCCGAGACGATCTGCTCGGGAGCGAGCGGCTCCACCTCGAGCTCCACATCCGGAATGTGCACTGCGAACGACGCGACGGGGTTGTCCATGCCAGTCATAGCCGGTCACAGTAGCGGCGCCGGTTCCGCCGCCGGACGGCAGGTACCGCAGCGCGTCGATCCGGAGCCTGTCCGGTACCCCTCGGAAGGGCACGGGCGCCCCGGACGACGGCCCCCTGGCAACGCATCGCCGCCACCCTCCCGGTGGAGGGTGGCGGCGATCTCTCGCGGCGGCGGGCAGTCGGCTCAGCAGCGGGGCACGGGCTTGCTGTACGTCGTGTTGCTCGCGTTGGCCACGTAGTAGTCGGAGACCCAGTGCCCGCTGTCCAGCTTGTTCCAGACCGAGGTGCCGCTCACCGCGGTACCGGGGGCCTGACAGGTCGTCCAGGCGAGCGCTCCGCTGGGCAGCGCACCGGCCGTGGCGTACGAGGTGCCGGGACCGGTCCGCTGGTTGACCCCGCCGGCCGGGGTGACCTGGTACGGGTGCGCGCAGCGGGGCAGCGGGGCGCTGTAGCCGGTCTTGGAGGGCGTGCTCACATAGTGGTCGGAGACGAAGGTGCCGTCGGAGAGCTGGTCCCACACCGAGGTCCCCCCGACGGTGGCACCCGGCTTCTGGCAGACCACCGCGACCGAGGATCCGGGGGCGACGGACCGCACTACGGTGCCGGAGGTCGACGGCGTCCGGCGGGCCTTGAGGACGGCTTCGCTGGTCACCGTGTAGGTGTGGGCGACCGTGGCCACCGGGGCGTCGAGCTGGTTGCTGTCGATGTTGATCTTCACGCCGCCGTGCGTCTCGTCATGGCTGTTGCTGTACTGCTTGGCGCGCTGGTGCGCCGCCCACTGGGAGTCCGGGATCCCCGACCAGCCGCTGAGTGACGTGCTGCCGTCGTACCGGGCGATCCAGAGGGCGTCGGGGCGGGCGTGGCTCGTGGAACCGTAGACGGCGGAGAGGTCCGCGGCGCCGTGGTTGAGGTTCATGTAGACGCCGGAGAGGTAGCCGCGGGCGTGGAGTGCCTTCGTCCACGCCGACAGGTACGTCAGGACCGAGTTCCGGCAGGTGCTGTCGGGGCTGGTGTACTGCTCGATGTCGTTGTAGAGGGCGCTGCCGGGCAGCATGCCGCGCGCGGTCGCCGCGGCGATGGCGTCGGCCGCCGCCGCCTTGCCCTCCTCCGCCGCCGAGCCGGGGGTGATCTTCTCGTCCTGGGCCCGTGCGCCGCAGGCCGGCTGCAGTCCCTTGTAGATGGGGAGCAGGCGCCAGCCGAGTTTCGACACCTCGGTGACCCAGCTCGCGGTCAGCCGGGGCTGGGTGCAGGTGCGGTTGACACCCCCGATGTACACACCGACGGCGCGGTAGGGCGACTCCTTCCACGCCTTCATCGCGTCGAGGCTCGGCGCGCTGCACGCGTCGAAGGCCGGACCGGTGTAGCGGGTCGAGGCCGCGCCCGTTGGATAGGTGATCGAGGTGGCGGGCTCCGCGGCGGCGGGCGGGGCGAGCACGAGCGTCATCGCGCCGCCCACGGCCGCGGCCAGGCCGGCGATGCCGAGCCGCTGTCTGATACGGAACGGGAAACGGGACATGTCGACCCCCGGGGGCAGTCGGACCGAGTCCGGCTGCACGACCGTCAGGAGGGCGCCGCGGGCAGCGTCCTGACGGTACGACGGACTCTATGGATTTCTGAGGTTCTGTCTGTTCTGTCATATTTTTGCCACTCTTGTGCGGTGCTGGTCAAGCACCGGGACACAAGGTTTGGCGGTGTGACCGGAACGCCAGGGATGGAAGGAGAAGCGTTCCTTCGAGCACGGCCCACGAGACGGGAGACGCGCAGCGATGCCCACACCCCCGATGAACGTGTCCGAGGAGGTCCGGGAAGCGCTCGCCCGCAGACAGCCGGTGGTGGCCCTGGAATCGACGATCATCGCGCACGGCCTGCCCCGTCCCCGCAATCTGCAGGTGGCGAAGGAGCTGGAGGCCGAGGTCCGCGAGGGCGGCGCCGTCCCGGCGACCATCGCGGTACTGGACGGCCGGGCACACATCGGCCTCACCCCGGACCAGCTGGAACGCATCGCCGACGACCCGTCACTGCGCAAGCTGGGGCACCGCGATCTGGCCCCCGCAGTGGCGGCGGGCGGCGACGGCGCGACGACCGTCTCGGGGACGGCCTTCCTCGCCGCCCGCGCGGGGATCAGGGTCTTCGCGACGGGCGGACTGGGCGGTGTGCACCGGGAGTGGGCCGCGACGCAGGACGAATCGGCGGACCTGTCGCTGCTGGCCCGCACCCGGATCACGGTCGTGTGCGCGGGCGTGAAGTCCATCCTCGACGTGCCCGCCACGCTCCAGCGCCTGGAGACGCTGGGGGTGGGGGTGCTGGGCTACCGCACCGACCGCTTCCCCGGCTTCTATCTCAGCAGTTCGGGCGAGCCGGTCGACTGGACGGTCCACGAGCCCGAGGAGGTCGCCGCGGCCATGGCCGCCCAGGACGCGCTGGGCGGCCCGGAGTCGGCCCTCGTCGTCGGCAATCCCGTTCCCCGACGGGAGCAGCTGGATCCGGAACTCCACGACCGGGTGCTGGCCGAGGCGCTGGCCGCGTGTGCCCGCGAGGGAATCACCGGACAGGCGGTGACACCGTTCCTGCTGGACCAGCTGGTGCAGCACACCGACGGCGCCTCGCTGGAGGCCAACCTCGCGGCGGTACGGGGCAATGTGCGCCTGGCCGTGCGGATCGCCACGGCCTGGTCCCGGACCCCGGCATGACGGGGCCCGGGGACGCCGGTGGGCCGCCGGGCCCGGCCCGCGGGGGGCTGCTGGTGATCGGCGATGTGATCACGGATGTCGTCGCCCGGCACACCGTTCCCCTCGCCCCGGCGACCGACACCACGGCCCGGGTGAGCACGCTGCCGGGTGGCGCCGGGGCCAACGCGGCCTGCTGGGCGGCCCGGAGCGGAGCACCGGACGTCCGGCTCATGGGGTGCGTGGGGGCGGACTCCGCCGCGTGGCACGAGGACGCGCTGCTGCGCTGCGGGGTCCGCCCCGCCCTCCGCGTCGATCCGGACGCGGCCACGGGCACCGTCATCTGTCTGGTCGACGCCACGGCGGAGCGCACCCTGGTCACCGACAGCGGCGCCGCGCTCCGGCTGTCCGCCGCGGACTGGCGGGACGGCCTGCTCGACGGCGTGGCCCGCCTCCACCTGTCGGGCTATCTCTTCTTCGCGGACGGCAGCAGGACGCTGGCCTCGGCGGCGATGGCGGCGGCCCGGGAGCGGTCGGTACCGGTCAGTGTCGATCCGGCGTCGGCCGGCTTCATCGAACAGCACGGCCCCGCCGCGTTCCTGACGTCGGTCGCCGCCGCGGACCTCCTCCTCCCGAACAGCGACGAGGCCACGCTGCTCACCGGCCTCGCGGATCCGGCCGACGCGGCGGCCGAACTCAGCCGGGACTTCTCTCTCGTCGCGGTCAAGCGGGGCGCCGCGGGAGCCGTGCTCGCCGCGGGCGGTGACGTCCTCGCCCGGGTCCCGGCCCCCGTGGTCGCTCCGGTGGACACCACCGGCGCGGGCGACGCCTTCACCGGGGCCTTCCTGGCGTCGCTGCTGACCGGAGGCGATCCGGTGGCCGCCGCGGAGGCGGGCTGCCGGGCCGGAGCGGAGGCCGTCACACGGGCCGGCGGACGGCCGCCGGAGCGGGGAGTGTCCGCTGCGGCGGGCGCTCTCCGGAGCGGCGCTCCCACATGAGCGCGGCTCCCTTGCCGCGCGGGGCGCACCAGGAGGGCAGGTCGGGGAGGGTGCGGTGCGTCAGCGGCCTCCTTGCCACGCGGGTGCGCCCCTCACCTCATGAGTGCGCCTCCTTCTCCGCGCACGCGCCGGGCGCTCGACGGCCCGACGTACCCAACCGTCCACGTCCCGCTGCCCGGCACCCGGCGCGGCGCCGACATACCCGACCTCCATGGGTAGGAGTTCTCCATGACGGATCGCCCCCTGCTGCTCCTCGACGTGGACGGCCCGCTCAACCCGTACGCCGCCCGGCTGTACCGGCCGCGCGGCTACACCACGCACCGCCTCCACCCCGCCAACTGGCTGTCCCGGCAGACCCCGGGGTCCCGCAGCCACCGCCGCGGCCTGCGGGTCCGCCTCAACCCCGGGCACGGCCGGCGGCTGACCACGCTGCCGTACGAACTGGCCTGGGCGACCACCTGGATGCACCAGGCGAACGAGATGATCGCCCCCGCGATCGGCCTCCCGGGCGACCTGCCGGTGATCGAATGGCCCGAGCTCTTCACCAAGGACCCGGACGGCCTCTACTGGAAGACCCGTCATGTGCTGACGTGGGCGGCGGGGCGCCCGTTCGTCTGGGTCGACGACATGGTCACCGACCTCGACACCGCACACGTCACCGCCCACCACGACGCCCCCGCCCTGCTCCTGCGCATCCACCCCCGCCGGGGCCTGCGCGACGCGGACTTCGCGACGCTGGCCCGGTGGGCAGCGGAACTGTAGGGGGTTCGGCTTCACGGCTCATGGCGTGGGCGCCCCGGAGGAGAGCCTGAATCTGCTGGCCGACCTGGCAGGAGGGTCATGAACAGCGCAGCGAACACACACCGCACCGACAATCCTCAGTGGATCAAGTCCAGCCACAGCGGCAGCGAAGGCGGCGACTGCGTCGAAGTCGCCATCGACACGGGAACCATCCAGGTACGCGACTCCAAGAACCCCCACGGCCCCGCACTCACCCTCACACCCGAAGCCTGGACCGACTTCATCCGCTTCGCGAGCAGAGGCGTCTGACCCGGTCGACGGACAGCCCTGCGCGGTCGGGGCCGGCTGAGGCATGAGGACGGCCCCGGGCAGACACCATGCGCAGGCACTGCGCCGCCTCGCCCGACGAGGCGCCGGTGCTCGTCCCGGCGGCAGCGGTCCCGACGAGGTCCGCGACTTGCACGCCCTGGTGCGCGACTCGCGCCGTGGAAGCAGGGCCACAGCCTCAACAGCTTCGGGGCCCGCACGCGCATCGCGGCAAGGGGATGCGGCGTACCCGCGTATCCTCGGGGAAGGCCAGTCGGGGACGAGAGGAGTCCACTGTGCCCATCACCTTCCGCAAGAGCTTCCGGATACTTCCGGGCGTCCGGCTCAACATCAACCGCAAGTCCGTCTCCGTCACCCTCGGCAAGGGGGACGGCGTGCGCCGCACCTATTCGTCCACGGGCCGTCGGACGACGTCGATGGACCTTCCCGGCCCGTTCGGATACCGCAAGACCACGCGCCGCGGCTGAGCGTCCGGTCCGCGAGGCGCCGACCCCACCCGAGGCGGGCCGGCCACCGGCCCAGCCCTGCCGGTCCCCCACCCGGTCCTCACCGGCCGTCAGCCGTACAGCGATCCCGTCAGGGCGCCGACCGGGTCCTCGTCCGCCGGGCCCTCCGGCCACCAGTCCTCGCGTCCCCCGTCGGAGCGGTACGGGTACCAGCGGCCGTCCCGCCCGTAGCGGAGCTGGACGAAGCCCCGGGGGTCGGTGAGCCGGTTGTGCCGGATCGTCATGCGCGGGAAGTCCGCGTCGGCGAGCGCGCTGCGGGCCCGGTCGAAATCGCCGGCCGGCGGGTCCCACGGGAGATCGAGAACGGCCAGGCCCTCCGCGCCGCCCTGGCGCCAGGCCGCGACGGCCCGGGAGAGATCCTGGGCGGTGCGGCCGCTGCTCGCGGCCAGCTGGGCGAACCGGGCGGAGAAGCTCCGGCGCCCGGAGAGATGCGGGTGGGTGGCGGCGAGCCGTACGGCGTCCTGCCAGGCCGAGCGGACCGCGAACGGGTCCGCCCCGTCGGCCAGATACGCCTGGGCGCGGGCCGCCGCGTCCACGGCCAGGAATTCGAGGGCCTCGGCCGACGGGGCACCATCCGGTTCCGGGAAGGCCGGCGGATACGCCGCGGCGGTGGGCGCCGCCAGGGGCGCGGGAAGCGGCGGACGCGCCGTGCCGGACAGGGCGTCACGCGCCACCACCGACGCGGTGGCGGCCGGGGTTCCGGCGGCCTTCTCCCGGGCGGCGCGCGCCGCGTTGCGGCGGGTGAGGTCGTCGAGGAGTTCGCTCTCCTCCCGGCCGCGCAGCAACAGCAGGACGAACGGGTCGGTGTCCAGCAGCCGGGCCGTCTCGTAGCAGAGCGCCGCCGCGTGTTTGCAGGGCCGGCCGTCGTCCGGGCAGGAGCAGGAAGGGTCCATGTCACCGGGGCCGGGGAGCAGGTGGACGCCCGCCCGGTCCGCGGCGGCCACCAGGGCCTGCGGCATGTCCTTGTCCAGGAGCGCCGCGATGTGGGCGGGCTCCGCGGAGACGGCGTCGAGGAAGTCGTTCCACTCGGCGTCGGTGAGGACCTGGAGGCGGAGGGCGGTCCGGTACGGGCGGGGGCGGGTGCCGTGCACCGCGGCGGCGACGCGCCCCGGGGTGACGGTGATCGCGTCGACGAACCCGCGGCGCGCGTAGCCGCGGCCGCGGGAGAGCCGGGCCGGGTCGGACGCGTTCTCCTCCAGGGCGTGCACCCAGGCGTGCCCCCACCAGGACCGCGGGAACTCCTCGGGGCCGCCGGTCCCCGGAGCGGCGGGGCGGCCGTGGCGGGTCATGACGGCCTCCGCAGCGAGACGAGGTCGGCGAGTTCCGCGTCGCTCAGTTCGGTCAGCGCGGCCTCGCCACCGCTCAGCACGGCGTCGGCCAGCGCCCTTTTGGCGTCCAGCAGTTGGGCGATCCGGTCCTCGACGGTGCCTTCGGCGATCAGCCGGTGCACCTGCACGGGCTGGGTCTGGCCGATGCGGTAGGCGCGGTCGGTGGCCTGCTCCTCGACGGCCGGATTCCACCAGCGGTCGTAGTGGACCACGTGTCCCGCGCGGGTGAGGTTGAGCCCGGTGCCCGCGGCCTTCAGGGAGAGCAGGAACACCGGGGCCTCGCCGGACTGGAAGCGGTCGACCATCACGTCGCGCTGCTCCACGGGCGTGCCGCCGTGCAGCAGCTGGACCGGGACGCCGCGGCGGGTGAGGTGCCGTTCGAGGAGCCGGGCCATCTCCACGTACTGGGTGAAGACCAGTGCCGCTCCGCCCTCGGCGAGGATGGTGTCCAGCAGCTCGTCGAGGATCTCCAGCTTGCCGGAGCGGGCGGTGAGTCCGGGCGCGGCCTCCTTCAGATACTGCGCGGGGTGGTTGCAGATCTGCTTGAGCGCGGTGAGCAGCTTCATGACCAGCCCGCGGCGCGCGATGCCCTCGGCGGCCTCGATCCGGGCCAGGGTCTCGCGCACCACGGCCTCGTACAGCGCGGCCTGTTCCCGGCCGAGCCCGACGGGGTGGTCGGTCTCGGTCTTGGGCGGCAGTTCGGGCGCGATGCCGGGATCCGACTTCTTGCGGCGCAGCACGAACGGCCGTACCAGCCGGGCCAGCCGCTCGGCCGCCTCCCGGTCCTCGCCGCCCTCGACGGCGCGGGCGTGCCGGGCGCGGAAGGTCTTCAGCGGCCCGAGCAGCCCGGGGGTGGTCCAGTCGAGGAGTGCCCACAGTTCGGAGAGGTTGTTCTCGACGGGGGTGCCGGTGAGCGCGATCCGCGCCGGAGCGGGGATGGTGCGCAGCGCCTTCGCGGTCGAGGAGCGCGGGTTCTTCACGTGCTGGGCCTCGTCGGCGACGACCAGTCCCCAGCGGCGCCCGGCGAGTTCGGCGGCGCTGCTGCGCATCGTGCCGTACGTGGTGAGGACGAAGCCGCCCGACAGCCCTTCCAGGGTGCGGCCGGTGCCGTGGAACCGGCGCACGGGAACGTCCGGCGCGAAGCGGGCGATCTCGCGCTGCCAGTTGCCGAGCAGCGAGGCCGGGCAGACCACCAGGGTCGGGGCGGGGTGGTCGCGGTGCAGATGGAGGGCGATGAGCGTGATCGTCTTGCCGAGCCCCATGTCGTCGGCGAGGCAGCCGCCGAGACCGGCCGAGGTCATCCGGTCGAGCCAGGCGAGGCCGCGGAGCTGGTAGTCGCGCAGCGTGGCGCGGAGCTCCGGGGGCTGTGCGGCGGGCCGCAGTTCACCGGTGAGGCGGGCGCGGAGGTCGGCCAGCGCCCCCAGGGGTACCGCCTCGACGTTCTCTCCGTCCACCTCGGCGGTTCCGGTGAGCACGGTGCGCAGCGCGTCGACCGGATCGAGGAGCCCCAGGTCGCGCTTGCGCGCCTTGCGGACGAGGGCGGGGTCGACCAGCACCCACTGGTCGCGCAGCCGTACGACGGGGCGGTGCGCCTCGGCGAGGGCGTCCATCTCGGCGTCGCTGATCGGCTCGCCGTCCAGCGTCAACTGCCAGCGGAATTGGAGGAGTTCTTCCGGTTCGAAGAAGCCGAAGCCGTCGGCGGCGGAGCCGGGGGCGGGGCGCACGACGGCGGTGGCGGTCAGCTCCCGGGCGAACTCCTTGGGCCAGTGGACGGCCACCCCCGCGGCGCCCAGCCGGTTCGCGGACTGGCCCAGCAACGCGTACAGCTCCGACTCGGTCAGCGGCAGCACGTCCGGCGCGGGCCGGTCGAGCAGGCGGGCGAGTGGAGGCCAGACGCGGGCCGCGCGGCGCACGGCGAGCAGGGTGTCGATCCGGGCGCGCGGCCCGAAGTGGTCCGCACCGTCCCAGAGCGTCGCGGCGTCGGAGACCAGGGTCGGATCGGCCAGGCTGTGGACCTGGAGGACGGCCGCCGCGATGCACCGCTCCTCGCGGCCTTCCTCCTCGCGGCCTGGTTCCTCGCCGCCTGGTTCCTCGCCGCCTTGCTCCTCGCCGTCTGCCAGGTCAGAGCCGTTCGCCAAGCCGTCACCGACCGCCGAACCGTGACTGATCCCCGAGTCGAAGAGGTCGTACGGGGAGAGGTCCAGCCGCAGCGAGATCCGCACACCGGCGGCCAGACCCGCGGCCACCTCGGCGGCCCACTCCCGGGCATGGGGCAGCCGCTGCGGCTCGTCCACGGCGAACGGGGCTCCGGCGGGGTGGGACGCCGGGGCGGCTGCGGACGTCCTGTCGGCCTTGGCGGTTCTGCCGACTCCGGAGGTCCTGCCGGCCCGGCGGCCCCCGGTGGAACGGGTGGCGTGCGGCCGCCCCGCACCGCGGGCCGCAGGAGAGCGCCCCACGGGGTTGCGGCCCCCGGGCTGCATGTCGGCCACGGCATGGGGAGCGGCGGGGCTCCGCGGCAGCACATCGGCGACGGCGTCGAGGAAGGCCCGCAGCAGTGCCTCGGGGTCGGGCAGTTGCAAAGGTTTCCGCCCCGGCAGCGGCACGGCATTGGCCTCCGCGGGCATGGCGGCGGCGATGGCCCGCAGATGGGCGACGTCCTCGGGATCCAGCGGACCGGCCCGCCAGGCGTCGACGTCGTCCGAGGTCAGCCCGGGGAGCAGCTTGCCGCGTGCGGCGAGGTGCAGGGCGTGCAGGGCCGCCGCGCCCCAACAGGCCGCCGCGGGATGGGCGGCGGGGTCGTGGCGCGCACCGGCCAGCAGCGGGACGGCGTCGGCGAGCGGAAGGTGCACGGCGGGGACGGTCCGGCTGCGGACCCCCTTGCCGTGCCGCCGGACGACGGTCAGGTCCTGCGGGGCGGGGCGAAGGTCGGTGCCAGAGCCGGGGCCGGGGCCGGGGCCGGAAGGGAACGCCTCGGGGGCGGCACCGTCGCTGACCTGCGGACCGTCGAGGGGCGGGACTCCGTCAGGGAACGTACCAGGGTGCTGGGACAGACCGGGGTCAGGGGACAGACCGGGGTCATGGGGCGGTCCAGGGTCAGGGAACGGAGCGGCACGCCGTGGCGGGGCACCAGGGAGAGGGCCGCCGTCGGGCCGCCAGAAGGCGACCCGTCCATGGCGGGGCGGATCGGCCGGCAGGAAGACAGCCGCGCAGTCCGCGAAGGCACCGGCCTCGGGGTGCTGCTCCCGCGTCACCGTCTGCCACCCCTCGCGCCGTACTGCTGTACCGGTACCGGCACCCGTTCCCGCCCGCCGGACCTGCGGACCGCGTGCGAGTCTACGGCCGACAGGGCGCGACAACCCAGCGTAGGCCAACGCTCACGGTCACCCCCTGTGCTTCGCCCTCCCCGTCTGCCGTCCACGATGTCCAAAGGGTCCAAGGCGTCACGCGCGGCGGGGCAGGCACCTGTGAGCGGGCGGAACGGCCGAGCCTCGGCATTTTTGGAGTGATTTCTCCTGACTCTTGCCCCCAGGGTTCGAGGTCTGCAAAACTCCCGCCCCCGGCGTATTTTGTTCGCCGTTCAACTGGGGGGACCAGTTTCGTGAACGCTCACACCTTTCCGTATGCCGCCCGGATCACCCACCGAGCGCTTCCTGCACACCGGGCCCATACGCAGCGAGCTCTCGCCTGCGGGGGTGGCACGTCCCGAGGCACCACGGGCGCCCGGCACCGCCCACTCCGCCTCTGAGGCACCCGCCGTACCGCTGTGGCGACCGGCACCGACCGCTCCGCAGAGAAGCACGCGGACCGCGATCCCTCGCCGGTTCAGCGCGTTCCGCACAGCGGCAGGTCGGCGACAGGTCGGCGGCATACGTACCACCACCTGGAACGGCATGGCGACCTCCGACCCGGCTCCGGCCGTGGACCGCACCGCCGGTCGCGGCCACTCGGACTCATGGCCGGCCGCGCCCACACGAGACGCCCCACCGTCGGCAGCCCGTGCCGCGACCGCCCGTCGGCCAGGGTTCGCCCCCTCGGAGGTGCAGAAGCGCAGAGCCACGAGGGGCAGAACCGCGGAGGCGTAGCACCGCGGAACGAAGCAGGCACACTGCCCGCGACCTTTCACCCCCTGACCGGGATCCGCTCCACCGACCGGAGTGCCATCAGCACCCGTCACCTCCCCGGCCACCGGCTCACTCACGGCGCAGGGCCCCTGCTCCACGGCGCTTCCGCACCGCACCACTCCCCTGCTCAGCGGCCGCCCTCCGCGACCCGCGATCCGTCCCGTCCGTACACACCCGGGAGACCACCCATGTGCCTCCGCATCCCGCCCGCCCTCTGGCAGAGCCACCGCGCGGCCGAACTCCTCCGCAGCTACTGGGCCGTCCGTTGGGACGGCACACCGGCCTGCACCGGATCGCGCTTCGAACGCCTCGGCGGAGGCGGGGACCGGTTATCGGTCGCCAACCGCTTCACCGCGGACGACGTGATAGCCGTGACGACGCTCGGCGTCAGCATCCCGGCGACCGCGGCCCTGCAACTCCTGGAACCGGACCCCGCACACGCGTTCAGCGAGCTGCTCGCCCAACTGCCCGTCACCGCCCAGCTGGTGGACGTGGACGCGAGCCTCATCGGACGCGAAGGACCTGCCTGGCAGCTCTGGGAACGTCTGAACGACCTTCGGTGGATCGGCCCGGTGATCGCGGGCAAGCTGATGGCCCGCAAACGGCCGGCGCTGTTCCCCGTGTACGACTCCGTGATCAAGTGGGTGTTCGACCGCCCGGAGAACGACCTGCTCTTCTGGTCCGACATGCGGTGCGAACTGCAGGCGGACGACGGGCGCCTGATCACTCACCTCGAACGCGCCCGCACCACCGCGGGCCTCGGTGACGACATCTCGGTGCTGCGCGTCCTGGACACCATGGCCTGGCACTACGGCAAGGAGGTCATGCCGTCCCGACGCCAACTGGCCCACCCCTGCCCACCACAGTGGCTCATCGAGTCCTGACCGCGGTGCGCCCGGAGGCCCCTGGACGTCGAGCGGTGGGAAGTTCGAGGCCGTCACCAGCAGCAAGGTGCATGCCTCGTACGGGTGTGCTCTCGATGCCGCGCCGGTGGGCGGAACACCATGTGCTCGCAAGCGGAGCCGAACAAGAGAGAAGGCCCCGCAGCGGATACCCAAGGCGCGCCACCATGGCACCTGGGAACGATGACGGCCCTGTGTGGACACCTGTAGCGTCCCTTCGCACATGACAACTCCACCTACCAGGGAGCACATCGTGCGACATCGCACCATGTCCGTCTTCACCCTTGCGGCCTTAGCCGTCCTGCTCGCAGGCTGTGGTGGCAGTACCGAAGAGAGCAAGAGCAAGGAGATCGAAGGAGCCGGCAAAGGCCGTGCATCCTCGCGCAGCACCCCACCGGCCGCCGACGACGACAGGGGCCCAAAGGTGGTCTTTCCTGCGGACTTCAAGATTGCTCTTGACTGGCAGCCTCCTTCGGACGGCCGACAGGCTTCCGTACTCGATGACGCCGTGAACTATGTGCGCGGCATCCGACACGGTGTCATCACACAGAATCCGAATGATGCGGCCTACCTCTTCTACGCCACACCACTGGGCAACGCGAAGACCTATGCGAAGGACCAGATCGAGGAGCGCGTGAAGGGCGGCTGGACCATCACCGGCGTCGACCGGTACAGCCGCCCCCAGGTCCGGGTGGACAGCGGCGGGAAGCGCGCCGCGGTCTCCTTCTGCCGCGACCAGTCGAAGGCGTACAGCAAGGAGCTCAGGACTCGCAGGGTTCTCCGAACCCAGGAAAGCGATTCCGACTTTTCGATCTACGAGATCGTGATGGAAGCCGCCCCCGAGGGCAAGCTGTGGCAGGCGAACTCCATCGAGGTGAAGCCGGGGGCCGAACAGTGCAGGAAGTAGCGTTAAGAAGTCTGGTTCTCGGCGGACTTGTCTCAGCATCGCTGGTATTGACTGTTCCCGCCGCCCTCGCCGGCGAGCAACCAGGCGACACGACGACCGGGGGACGCAAAGACGACACGTTATACGCACAAGCCCGTGAAGGTCTCCTATGACACTTCGAAGAACGGCACGGGACGCTCGACGGGCGGGCTCACGGTATCCAACAGCAACTGGACACCACCTCCTTGCTGGTATGCCCCGCTGTGGAGCCCGAAGGAATTCGAGAAGAAGACCGAGAAGGAATACCGTGACACGCTCAACTATCCAGGGCAGGCGAACTACGCGAAGCGCGCGGTAGACGAGTACCGGCAGGAGTACAAGGACGGGAAGTACAAGGACTACAACAAGGACAAGCAGGGCGACGGCATGTGGTGGGGGGCAGTGGAGAACCCTGCCGAGCCGGATGTCCTCAAGAGGGGCTCCTGCAACCGGCTTCCGTTCTGGGCGGACAACGGCGAGAAACCCAAGGTCGAGAACGCTATTGACCCGAAAATCCTCGCCGGCCTTGCCTACCAGCAGATCAAGGTGCCCGACACCGAGGTGGAACTCAACCCGAACGGCCCTCAGACCGTCAACCTGGCGACATGGGCTTGGCTGGAGAAGGCCACCTTCAAACCGGTGTCCGTTACCGCGTCCATCGGCGGCGGCTTGAACCTGCAGGCGACCACCACTGCTACACCCGTCGCACTGAAGCTGGAGCCCGGGACCGAGGACGCCGACCTGCACCCGGCTTCGGGTGAATGCCCGATCAAAAAGGATGGCAGCATCGGGCAGCCGTACACGAAGGGACATGCAAGCAGAACTCCCCCGTGTGGCATTACGTACCTGAGGGCAACGTCCGGAAAGGCGTCGTATCCGCTCAACGCGACCATCACCTGGAAGGTCGAGTGGACGGGGTCTGGCACAACAGGCGGACACCTCCCGGATGGCGTCTTCGGCGCTGAGCAGCAGGTCACTGTTCAGGAGGCGCAAGCGGTGGTCCAATCACGCTCGGCCACCGGTTCGTGATCAGCGGACGGCGGTCCGCCCCGCCGTCGTGAGCTCCCGCGCACGACCGCCGAGCGCCCCGAAGGCCGGCGCCCCGACGCGCAGCCCGCCACACGACGCTGGCCCACGGCTCCTGTCCGAGGGATGCTGGAGGTGGAGATGGTGGCATATGCGTACCGGGAGTGAGCCGACGGAGGCGCGGAGTCCGTTGCGGATGCGGCTCGGGCTGACCGTGTGGGGGCTGCTCTGGGCCATTGCGGGCACGGTGATCTTCGCCGAGCTCGGCCGGACCGGGTGGGCCGTCGCCTGCGGTGTTCTCATGCTGATCGCGACGGCTGATCTGCTGGTCATCGCGCACCACCTGCATCAGGGGCCCCACTGGCAACCGGGCCGGGACGTTCCGCCGTACCGGCCGGTTCGGCGCCACTGACCAGGCACAGCCCCACTGCGGGAGTGGTGCGAGCACCGGTGCGAGTGCAAGTGCGGCGACGGCGACGGCTCCGAGAAGCATGCCACGACGACCGGACCGGACGGCCCGGCGAGGCCACCGCACCGGGGATCGAACGAGCACATGGCAAAGAGCACTGAACGGGCCCGGGGGTTTGGCCATCCCCCGGGCCCTGGTGTGCCGCCCCTGTGTGCACGCCGGATCCGTCGGCGCGGGTCAGTCTGACGTCGTCGTGTTCTTCCTTTGAACTACCGCCCCAGGACAGCGGGGCGGGCCGGATTCGAACCGGCATCCGACGACTGGGCCCGCGCCCGGTCGATCCGGCGATCGGCGGCGCATGCTGAGTCTGGAGCGAGAGTCTGAGACTGAACGCGTGTCACGGGCGGAAGACCTGACCGGAGACCGAGGGTTGAGCTCGGTGCCCTCCGGACTTCAGGCAGTCCCCTCTCGTGACCGAATGCTCGGAGAGGTGGTCAATACCTCCCAATGCAGCCGCGTGTATCACGACGAGCTTCCTCTTCAGCTTTGCGCTCCTCGCGCACCCCGCCCGCTCTCAACAGCGGCCGGGGAGATCATGACGCTACCCGAAGAGGTAGCCGAAGACCACGTCGCCGGCCTGCTGGTCGGAGACCTCGGCGCCGTTGGCCTCCTCACGGGCGAACTTCACCGCCTGCTGCAGCCGTTCGACGCGGTCGAGGACTTCGTTGACCCTGCGGGCCGGGAGGGCACCGGAGAACTTGACGGTCGTCCAGTAGCCGACCGGAATGTCCTCGTAGTAGACCTCGACCTGCGCCGGGTGCTTGTCCGTCGCCTCCGCCTTCACGTGGTTGCGCGGCACCTTCTTCGTCCGGACGGTGCGCACCGGCTCGGTCTTCCAGGCGTCCGTCGACGGGTCGAGGGACCAGGACTCCGCCGCGTCCAGGGTGGGCATCCTGCGGACGAACGCGTTGATGTCCGTCAGCTGCTTCTCCAGGAACAGCAGGTACGAGACGGGTACGTCGCGCAGCAGCGTCCGGCCCTCGACGGTGATGTCCGCGCGGGCTTCGCAGTTCGCCCAGTCCTTGGTGGCGGTGACATCGAACAGCCGGGTGAGCGTGGCGGCGGTGTCCCGCAGGACGTCCTCCGCCTTCACCTGCACACGGGTGGACTCGGGCGGGAGCTGCTCGCCCTCCTCGTCCTTCGGCTGGTACGTGCGGGAGATCCCGGCCAGCAGCGCCGGCTTCTCGAGTCCCCGCTGCGTACCCGAAAGGTCCTGCTGCGCCTTGGACTTGACGCCCTTCTCGACTGCGATGATCTGATTGAGTTTCGCCACGTGCCGCACGCTAGCAGCCCGTACGAACGATGATCGACCGGATTTACGACGCCGTCGGGCGACCGGGCGCGGTCACCCCCTGGGTCACCCCCGGTGAGCGCGCGAGCCGTGCCGGAGCACGCTGCGGTATCAGGCCGCGTCGCCCGGGCCGGTGTCGCCGAAGCGAGCCGCCTCCACGAAGTCCGGGCGCGGGTCCAGCGCCGCGGCCAGCCGGAAGTGCCGGGTGGCCTCCTCCGGACGGTTGGCCCGCTGGAGCGTGCGCCCGAGGGCGAAGTGCGCGAATGCGTTGTCCGGCTCGCGCTCCAGGACGAGCTGGAACTCCAGCTCGGCCGAGCGGAGTTGCGCCGCGTGGAAGAACGCCCGCGCCCTCAGCAGCCGGGCCGCGGTGTTCTCCGGATGAGCCGAGATCACCGGGTCCAGGAGCTTCACCGCGCCCTGCGGGTCGTGGGCGGCGAGCAGATGCTCCGCGGCGCGGAAGTCGATGACGTGTGTCTCGGGGGTGCGCTCGGGCACGGTCCCTCCTGTCCCAGCTGCGAAACGGACGCCTGTCGATCCGGCACAACAACACTGCCCCCTCGACCATTCCCCGAGGGAAACAGCGCGAGAACAGTCCCCGGCACCGCAACCCTCGGAGCCCCGCGGGCGGACACCCCGGCACCGCACGCTCCCGCCGCACCGGCCCGACGCCCACCGCGTCGAAGCCCCGACGCCCGACCATTCCAGCGCCCACCACTCCGGCGCCTTCGCTTCCGGCAATCGGGCCCCGCGACACCCGGCGGTCCTACTCCGCAGCCCCGGCCGCACGCCGCCGCAGCTCGTCCCAGACCTTCCCGACCTGCTGCTCCAGGGCTTCCAGCGGCCCATCGTTGTCGATCACCAGGTCGGCGACGGCGAGGCGCTGCTCCCGCGTCGCCTGGGCGGCCATCCGGGACCGGGCCTCCTGCTCCGCCATCCCGCGCAGCCGCACCAGGCGCTCGACCCGGGTCCGCTCGGTGGCGTCCACGACGACCACCAGGTCGTACAGCGGCGCCAGACCGTTCTCGGCCAGCAGCGGCACATCGTGGACGACGATCGCCCCCGGCCCCGCCGACGCCTCCAGCTCCGCCGACCGGGCGCCGACCAAGGGGTGGACGATGGCGTTCAGCGCACGCAGCCGCTCGGGGTCGCTGAACACGACGGCGCCCAGCCCGGGGCGGTCCAGCGTGCCGTCCTCCGTCAGGATCCCGGGGCCGAACTCGGCGACCACCGCGTCCAGTCCCGGCGTTCCGGGCTCCACGACCTCCCGCGCGATCCTGTCCGCGTCCACGATCACCGCGCCGTACGAGGCGAGCAGCCGAGACACCTCGCTCTTGCCGGATCCGATTCCGCCCGTCAGGCCCACCTTCAGCATGAACTCAGGGTAGAAGACCGGAGGCGGCGGGGATCAGCCGCCGTCGCCCTCACGCTCGGCGAGGAAGCGTTCGAACTCGCGGCCCAGTTCGTCCGCCGAGGGCAGCTGCGCCGGCTCGGCGACCAGGTTGCCGCGGGTCCGGGCCCCGGCCATGGCGTCGTACTGGTTCTCCAGCCCCTGCACCAGGGAGATCAGCTCATCGTCGCCCTGCCCGATCTGCCGCTCGATCTCCACCTGGGTGCGGTGCGCCTCGGTGCGCAGGGCACGCGCCACGCCCGGCAGCACGAGCCCGGTGGCCGCGGTGATCGCCTCCAGCGCGGTCAGCGCCGCGTCCGGGTAGGGCGAGCGGGCGATGTAGTGCGGCACATGGGCGGCGACACCCAGCACGTCGTGGCCCGCCTCCGCCAGCCGGAACTCCACCAGCGACTCCGCGCTGCCGGGCACCTGCGCCTCGTCGAAGACGCTGCCGTGGCCGGGCATCAGGTCGACCCGGTTGCCGTGCGGGGTGATGCCGACCGGGCGGGTGTGCGGGACGCCCATGGGAATGCCGTGGAAGTTCACCGAGAGCCGCACGGAGAGCCGCTCCACGATCTGCCGTACGGCGGCGGCGAAACGTTCCCACTCCACATCCGGCTCCGGGCCGGAGAGCAGCAGGAACGGGGCTCCGGTGGCGTCCTGGACGAGGTGGAGCTCGAGCCGGGGCGCGTCGTACGCCGTCCAGCGGTCCCGCCGGAAGGTGAGCAGCGGACGCCGGGCGCGGTAGTCGATGAGCCGGTCGGTGTCGAAGCGGGCCACCGTCTGCCGGGGCAGTCCGTCGAGCAGCTGCTCCACGATCTGCTCACCGGTCTCACCTGCGTCGATGTACCCGTCGAAGTGGTAGAGCATGACCAGCCCCGCCGAGTCCTGGGCCATGGCCATTTCGGCCACCGCGAGCCCCTTGGGCTCCCATGCGTACAGATCCTGCGGATCAAGCACCGTAACCGCGCCTCCCTTGCGTTCACCTTCGCCAACACGCCCCCGGGCGTGGGCATTCCCCCCGGGGCCGGGTGATCCGGCCGGGCGCGGTGCGTTCCGTGGACGGGCCCAGGATCCGAGCACGCCAGGGGCTCGGGCCGACGGGATCCCGGGAACAGCGGTCAGAGCCGGATGACGACGAGGGCGGTGTCGTCGGGCACGCCGTCCGTGGCGCCGAGCTCGCCGAGCAGCGCGTCGGCCAGCGGCTCCGGACCGAGCCCCCGGTGCCGGCTGAGGCTGTCAGCCAGGCGCCGGACGCCGGAGTCGATGTCCTCGCCCCGGCGTTCGACGAGGCCGTCGGTGTAGAGCACGAGAGCGGCACCCGCTTCGAAGGCGGCCTCGGCCTGCGGCCGGGGAACGGTCTCGGGCCGCACCGCCAGCGGCGGGTCGGTCGCGGCGTCCAGGGCTTCGACGCTGCCGTCGGCGTGCAGCAGCAGCGGCGGCGGATGGCCCGCCGAGCTGTAGGTGACGCGCTGCGCGGCGAGGTCGACGACGGCCTGCACCACGGTCGTGGACAGGGCCCGGTCGATGGAGCGGGCGTACACATCGAGGATGTCCAGCGCCCGCGCCGGGCCGTCGACGGCGCGGACGGCGGCCCCCAGGGCGCTGCGCAGCTGGCCCATGACCCCGGCGGCCCCCAGCCCCTGCCCGACGACGTCCCCGACCGTCACACCGAACCGGTCCTCGTCCAGGTCGATCAGGTCGTACCAGTCGCCGCAGACGTTCAGCAGTCCGCCCGCCGGCCGGTAGCGGACGGCGGCCGGCCGGCGCGGCACGGACGGGATGACCGGCAGCATGGCCTGCTGCAACGCCAGTGCGACCTCGCGCTCCCGGGCGTGCTCCTGCCGGAGGCGCTCATTGAGCTCCTGAAGATCGCGGGCACGGGCGTACAGCTCGGTCTCCATGGCCTCCTTGCGCGCCTGAGGGTTGTCGCCGAGGCCGTGCTCCCAGCCGCTGCGCTCCCGCCCGCGGACGAATTCCGTCACGTCCTCGGCCCGGTGGATCACCAGGACCACCGAGCCGTCCGGCCCTCTGACCGGGGTGTTGGCCTGGCTCCAGTACCGTTCCTCGAACTGTCCCTCGCGGCCGGGCACCGGGATGTCGTACTTCTGCAGCGCCATGCTGTCGCGCTCTCCGCCGGCCAGCGCCCGGTTCAGGGACGCCTCCAGATTGCGGACGGGGTGGCTGTCCGGGTCGGACGGGTTGTCCGGGAACGCATCGAAGACGTACCGCCCGATCAGCTCCTCCCGCTCGCGACCGGTCGCGGCCAGATAGGCCTGGTTGACGGCGACGATCACCAGGTCGGGGTTCAGCACCAGATACGGGCTGGGGGTCGCCGCGAACAGGGCGGCGTAGTCGATGTCCTCGTCCGTCGTGTGCTCCTTGTGCGCGCCCCCCTGTTACGGCCAATGTACGGCGTCAGAGGCGCCCAGGCCTGTGCACGAGCCGCCGGCACCGGGGCCGGGAGCGGAAGGGCGACCGCGAAGCCCTCCCCCGCCGCAGGCACGCGATCAGCACCGGCGACGGAACGCGGTGAGGCCCGCCCCCCGAAGGGAGCGGGCCTCACCGTTCAGCCGTTGCGGTCGGCTACCGGAACCGGAGCGTCAGCTCTGGCCGCCGGCCAGCTTCTCGCGGAGCGCGGCCAGGGCCTCGTCCGACGCCAGGGCGCCGGAGTTGTCCGCCGACTCCGAGGAGTACGAGCCGCTGCCGCCGGCGTTGCCGCCACCGGTGGCACCGGCCGGAGCCGCAGCGCCCTCGGCCGCGGCCTGCTCGTCGGCCTCGCGGGACTTGATGACCTGCGCCTGGTGCTGCTCGAAGCGGACCTGCGCCTCGGCGTACTGGCGCTCCCACTCCTCGCGCTGCTTCTCGAAGCCCTCGAGCCAGTCGTTGGTCTCCGGGTCGAAGCCCTCGGGGTAGATGTAGTTGCCCTGGTCGTCGTAGGACGCGGCCATGCCGTACAGGGTCGGGTCGAACTCGACCACGGACGGGTCGGCACCGAAGGACTCGTTGGCCTGCTTCAGCGAGAGGCTGATGCGGCGGCGCTCGAGGTCGATGTCGATGACCTTGACGAAGATCTCGTCGTTGACCTGGACGACCTGCTCCGGGATCTCCACGTGGCGCTCGGCCAGCTCGGAGATGTGGACCAGGCCCTCGATGCCCTCGTCGACGCGGACGAACGCACCGAACGGAACGAGCTTGGTGACCTTACCCGGGACGACCTGACCGATCTGGTGGGTCCGGGCGAACTGCTGCCACGGGTCTTCCTGGGTCGCCTTGAGCGACAGGGACACGCGCTCGCGGTCCATGTCGACGTCCAGGACCTCGACCGTGACCTCCTGGCCGACCTCGACGACCTCGGAGGGGTGGTCGATGTGCTTCCAGGACAGCTCGGAGACGTGCACCAGGCCGTCCACGCCACCCAGGTCCACGAAGGCACCGAAGTTGACGATGGAGGAGACGACGCCGGAGCGCACCTGGCCCTTCTGGAGGGTGGTGAGGAAGGTCTGGCGGACCTCGCTCTGGGTCTGCTCCAGCCAGGCACGGCGGGACAGGACCACGTTGTTGCGGTTCTTGTCCAGCTCGATGATCTTGGCCTCGAGCTCCTTGCCCACGTAGGGCTGGAGGTCGCGGACACGGCGCATCTCGACCAGGGAGGCCGGGAGGAAGCCGCGGAGGCCGATGTCGAGGATGAGACCACCCTTGACGACCTCGATGACGGTACCGGTGACGATCCCGTCCTCTTCCTTGATCTTCTCGATCGTGCCCCAGGCACGCTCGTACTGAGCGCGCTTCTTGGACAGGATGAGACGGCCTTCCTTGTCCTCCTTCTGGAGAACCAGGGCCTCGATCTCATCGCCGACGGCGACGACCTCGTTGGGGTCGACGTCGTGCTTGATCGAAAGCTCGCGGGAGGGGATCACACCCTCGGTCTTGTAACCGATGTCGAGCAGGACCTCGTCCCGGTCGACCTTCACGATGACGCCGTCGACGATGTCGCCGTCGTTGAAGTACTTGATCGTCTCGTCGATCGCGGCGAGGAAGGCTTCCTCGTTACCGATGTCGTTGACCGCTACCTGCGGGGTGGTGGCGGTGGTCTCGGTGCTGCTCGTCATGTGGGAAAGGGCTCCGGTACGGACATTGAGTCGTAGGCACTACTACGCCGGGGACCCTTATCGCAACCGCCGAAGCCGGACAGCCAGAGAGGCGCATTCCCTTCCGGAGAAAGGAGCCCTTCCGAAGAAAGGGCGCACGCCTCGACAACCGAGGGGACATACAACAGATGCGAGCGCAGCCTGCTCCGTCTGAGGTGCGCAGGCCCGCAGCGCAACTTGTAGCATACGGGGGCAGCCGGACATGGTCAATGCGCGAAGGCGCACACCACGGGGCGGAATGCCCCATTCCCGGCACAACTTGCGTTCTGTGAGGCCGTGGCCTCACTGCACATGCAGCTACAAGGTTCGAGCGAAGACTACGACGACGGGCCCCATGAACCAAGAGGAAGAAGCGGTGGCGACCCGGCGCGACGCCGGGAACACGGAGAGCAGCCGGGCGAACCGGGGCTGGTGGGACCGCAACGCGGACGAGTACCAGCTCGAACACGGCGGCTTCCTGGGGGACGAGCGCTTCGTCTGGGGCCCCGAGGGGCTCGACGAGGAGGACGCGGGGCTCCTGGGCCCGGCCGAGGGGCTGAAGGGCCGCGACGTCCTGGAGATCGGGGCCGGCGCGGCACAGTGCTCGCGCTGGCTGGCGGCGCAGGGCGCCCGGCCGGTGGCCCTCGACCTCTCCCACCGGCAGCTGCAGCACGCGCTGCGGATCGGCGGCGGGGTGCCGCTGGTCCAGGCGGACGCGATGGCGCTGCCGTTCGCCGACGGCTCGTTCGACCTGGCGTGCTCCGCCTACGGGGCGATCCCCTTCGTCGCCGACCCGGTGCGCGCGATGCGCGAGGTGCGGCGGGTGCTGCGGCCGGGCGGACGCTGGGTCTTCGCGGTGACCCATCCGATCCGCTGGGCGTTCCCCGACGAGCCGGGGCCCGAGGGGCTGTCCATCGCCTCCTCCTACTTCGACCGCACGCCCTATGTGGAACAGGACGAGTCCGGGAACGCCGTCTACGTGGAGCACCACCGGACGATCGGCGACCGGGTGCGGGACGTGGTCGCGGCGGGATTCCGGCTGACCGACCTGGTGGAGCCGGAGTGGCCGGACTGGAACCAGCAGGAGTGGGGCGGCTGGTCCCCGCTGCGAGGGCATCTGATCCCGGGCACGGCGATCTTCGTCTGCGCACGGGACTGAGCCGGTCGACGAGGCGGGAGCACTGCCTCGGGGAGGGGCCGGGGCGCTGGGAGGCTGCCGGGGCGCTGGGAGACTGGGGCCGTGATCCGCACCGACGCCCTCGACCAGCTGCCCGTACGGACCGCGCTCCCCGCGCTGCGAGCCGCCCTGGAGGAACGGGGCGCCGCGGTGCTGTGCGCTCCGCCGGGCACCGGCAAGACCACGCTCGTTCCGCTGGCGCTGGCCGGGCTGACCGGCGACGGGCCGGTGCGGCGGGTCGTCGTCGCCGAACCGCGGCGCATCGCCGCCCGGGCCGCGGCCCGGCGGATGGCGTGGCTGCTGGGTGAGGAGGTCGGCGGGACGGTCGGCTTCACGGTGCGCGGCGAGCGGCGGGCCGGCCGGGACACCGTCGTCGAGGTGGTGACGACCGGTGTGCTCCTCCAGCGGCTGCAGCGAGACCAGGAGCTGGCCGGGGTGGACGCGGTGGTGCTCGACGAGTGCCATGAACGCCATCTCGACGCCGATACGGCGGCCGCGTTCCTGCTGGACGTGCGGGCGACGCTGCGGCCGGACCTGTGGCTCGTCGCGGCGTCGGCGACCACGGACGCGGCGGGCTGGGCGCGGCTGCTCGGAGACGGTGCACTCGCGGGCGGCGCGGCGGGTTCCGGCGGCGCGTCGGCTCCCGGCGGTTCGAGCGGGGCCGACGGCTCGAAGGGGTCCGACGGCTCGGCGGGCAGCGGCGGCGCGGACCCGGTCGGTGCGGACGACTCGGCGGACTCCGGCAGTGCGGACACGGTCGGTGCGGACGACTCGGCGGACTGCGGCAGTGCGGACGCGCCGGTGGTCGAGGCGCACGGCGTGTCGCACCCCGTGGAGGTGGTGTGGGCCCCGCCGTCCCGCCCGGTGCGTCCGCCGCACGGCCTGCGGGTGGATCCGGCGCTGCTGGACCATGTCGCCGCCGTCGTCCGGCGGGCGCTGCGCGAACGGGACGGGGACGTGCTGTGCTTTCTGCCCGGTGTCGGGGAGATCGGGCGTGTCGCGGGCCTGCTGCGCGGGGTCGCAGCGGAGGTGCTCCAGGTCCACGGGCGCGCCCCGGCGGCCGTGCAGGACGCGGTGCTCGGCGGCGGCACGGGGGTGCGGCGGGTCGTGCTGGCGACGTCGGTCGCCGAGTCGAGCCTGACCGTGCCGGGGGTGCGGACCGTGGTCGACGCGGGCCTGGCGCGCGAGCCGCGCACGGACCACGCACGCGGGCTGAGCTCGCTGACCACCGTGCGGGTGTCCCAGGCGGGGGCGCGGCAGCGGGCGGGGCGTGCCGGGCGGGAGGCTCCGGGCGCGGTGTACCGCTGCTGGGCCGAGGCGGAGCAGGCGCGGCTCGCGCCGTGGCCGTCGCCGGAGATCGGGGTCGCGGACCTGACGGCGTTCGCGCTGCAGACGGCCTGCTGGGGCGACCCGGACGCCGCGGGCCTCGCCCTGCTGGACCCGCCGCCGGCCGGGGCGATGGCCGCGGCGGGTGAGGTGCTGCGTGCCGTCGGCGCGGTCGACGCCGACGGGCGGGCGACCGACCGCGGCGTCCGGATGGCCCGGCTCGGCCTGCATCCGCGGCTGGCCCGGGCCCTGCTGGACGGCGCGGAGCTGGTCGGTCACCGCCGGGCGGCGGAGGTGGTCGCGCTGCTCTCGGAGGAGCCGCCCCGGGGGTACGGGGACGATCTGGCGGCGGCCTGGCGTTCGGCCCGGCGGGGCGGTGACGCCTATGCGCAGCGCTGGCGGGCGGAGGTCCGGCGGCTCCAGGGGGCGGCGGGGCGGATGGGTCCCGGGGGCGGACCGGGCGCGTCGGACGGGGAGCTCACCGACGACGCCGTGGCGGGGCTGGTCACGGCCCTGGCCTTCCCCGAGCGGGTGGCCCTCGGCCGCGGTTCCGGTGCGTATCTGATGGTCTCCGGTACCGGTGCGGCGCTCGGTGACGGGTCGCGGCTCGGCACCGCGGAGTGGCTGGCCGTCGCGGTCGCCGACCGGTCCTCCGGTGCGGCGTCGGCCCGGATCCGGCTGGCCGCGGTGACCGACGAGGACACCGCCCGGCGGGCGGCGGCCGGGCTGCTGTCCACGGACGAGGAGGTGGCCTGGTCCGCCGAGCGCGGCGATGCGGTGGCCCGCCGGGTGGTGCGGCTCGGCGCCGTCGAACTGTCCGTCCGGTCGCTGTCCCGGCCCGACCCGGCCCGGCTGCGGGCGGCGCTGCTGGACGGGCTGCGGCGCGAGGGGCCGGGGCTGCTGCGCTGGTCGGACGAGGCGTCCGTGCTGCGCGGCCGGATGGCGTTCCTGCACCGGGAGCTGGGCGAGCCGTGGCCGGACGTGTCGGACGCCGCGCTGCTCGGTGCGCCGGACGCATGGCTGGGCCCGGAGCTGGACGGCGCGCGGCGGCGGAGCGACCTGGAGCGGGTGGACGCCGGACGGGCGCTGGCCCGGCTGCTCCCGTGGTCCACCGGGGACGCCGCGCGCTTCGACGAGCTGGCGCCGGAACGGATCGCGGTGCCCAGCGGGTCCCGGATCCGGGTCGACTACTCGGGCGAGCGGCCGGTGCTGGCGGTGAAGCTCCAGGAGCTGTTCGGGATGGAGCGCACTCCGCTGATCGCGGGCGGGCGGGTGCCGCTGCTGGTGCATCTGCTCTCCCCCGCCGGCCGTCCCGCGGCCGTCACCACCGATCTGGCGTCGTTCTGGCGGGACGGGTACCGCGCGGTCCGGGCGGAGTTGCGCGGCCGGTACCCCAAGCACCCGTGGCCGGAGGATCCGCTCTCGGCCGAGGCCACGCGGTACACGAAGGCGCGGCTGCAACGGAAGTGAGGGCATGGCGGGCCGCTCCTGAGCCACGACGGGGCCGCGGCGGCATCAGGGTCCGCTGCCGGGCCCGGGCCGGATCAGGGGCCGCCGCCGCGTCCGGAGCCGTCGGGCAGCGTGCCGGTCCCGCCCCGCGCGGGCCGCCGGCCGCGGGCCTCCAGGAGGAGCGCCAGCGCGAGCAGCCCGGCCGACAGGGTGACGAGGCCCCACGGCAGCCATGACGTCATGAGCAGGATCAGCGCTCGCTGGGACGTCACCAGGGCGACGGTGTGGTCGATGTAGTCCTCGCGCATCCGTACGTGTCCGGCGAATGCCGTCACCCGGTCACGGCCGCCGAGCAGGGTGCCGCCCCGCAGCTCCTCCCGGTGGATCTCCTCGCCGTTGACGGGCGCGCCGGTGGTGGGGTCGACCCAGAACATGCGCCGGGTGGTGTACCAGCGCGTCGTACCGGCCTTCCGTACCGACTCGGGGGTGACGCCCGAGACCGGCATCTTCTTCGGCACGGGGACCCTGGTCCAGGGGATGGTCTGCTCGAAGTAGTAGACCTCCAGCCCCCGGAAGGTGCGGGTGCCCCGGTAGTGGATGGGTGCGGAGGTCCGGGTCTGGGCGTCGAAGTAGGTGTAGTCGCGGCGCTCGGTGAGGAAGGGCCACTTGAACTCGATGCCCTCGCGCTTCACCGGGTCGCGGTCGACGTGTTCGCCGTCGGCGTGCACCGGCGCCTGGGTGTGCGCGTCGAAGATGTAGCGCTCGGGGATGCTGGAGACCATCTTTCCGTCGGGGCCGATGATGTGGGAGAGACCGTCCCAGACCACGACGTCCCGCCCGGCGGTCCGCTCGACCTTCTCCGACGCTTCGACGTTGCCCTTGAGGGTCTGCACGATGGTGACCCGGGAGACCGTGCGGGGCCGCATGGTGGTGTAGTCGAGCAGGGTGGCGTTCTCCGCCTCCAGCACCATCTCCTGGTACTGGCCCGCCGGGATCTTCGCCAGCCGGGGAAAGGCGTACCAGCGCAGCAGCGGCGCGAGGGCCGCGCAGAAGACGGCGAGGGCGAGCAGCACCAGGCTCGCCCGTCGGCGCATCCCGCGCCGGGGGCGACGGCGCCCCGGCCGGCGATCGCGGGACAGGGAGGCCGGGGGCCCGGGTGCCGGCTCCGGTGGCTGCACGGCCCGCGTCACGGCGCCCCTCCGTCCAGGGGGTGCTCGGGGACGGTGGTGAGCAGCGGCCTCGGGGACGTCTCGCCGACCGGGGCGCCGATCGCCGTCACGGTGAGGACCAGCGCGAGGGCGGCGGCCAGTCCGGCGGCGGCAGCTGCGAGGGCGCGCATGACCGGCCTCCCCGGGGGTCGACGGCTGCTACCTGACGGTCCGTCAGGGCTGGGGCACCGTAGCAAGGGGAGCCGGAGATGAGAACACCCCGGCACCGCTCCCCACGCGGGGTGCGGTGCCGGGGCGACAGGTGCGCCGCAGCTCCGGCGGGCACCGCCGTGCGGGCGGCACCCGGCGGAGCGCTCGGCCGGTGGCTACTGGCCGGAGGACTTCGGGGCGGAGGTCTCCGGGGCGGGCGTTCCGGGAGCAGAGGTTCCGGGAGCGGGGGTTCCGGGAGCAGGGGTTCCGGGCGCGGGGGTCGTGGCCTCCGTGACGGTCAGCTCGACGGTGAGGACGGTGCCCTCGGCGGTGGTGACGCGCAGCCGGAACGTACCGGCCCGGTCGTCGGTGTAGATCTTCGGCAGCTTCAGGACACCGTTCGCGCCGGTCTTGAGGGTCTTCAGGGTGCGCACGGGCTTGCCGGCCGCGTCCTTGAAGAAGGGGCCCTCGTCGTTCTCGGCCGACGCGAGGAGCCCGGAGGTGACGAACGAAGCGGTCACGGGCACCCCGGCCGCGGCCTGCCCCCGGTAGGTCGCCCGGACCTCCAGCGGCGCGGCGAACGCACCACCGGCCGGGGCCGTGAGCGGCGCGTCACCGACGCGGACGAGGGCATCGGCCTGCGGCGCGGGACGGGCCTCGACGGTGCCGGTGCAGTCGGTGCCGAGCAGCAGGCGGCCCTCGACGCCGGCGTGCAGCGTGAAGGTTCCGGCCCGCTCCCCGGCGAGCAGCTTCGGTGCGCGGGCGGTGCCGTCGGCGCCGGTGAGAACGGTGACCCGGGTCGCCCCATCGGGGAAGCGGGTGTCGGTGCCGCCGCGGATCTCGAACCGAACGGGCACCTTCGCGACCGGCTTGCCCTTCGCGTCCTCCGCCCGCACCCGGGGCACTTCGGTGAAGGCGGTGCCCGCCGTGGCCGTCAGGTTCCGGGCCCCGATGCGCTGGAGGGCGGTGACGCGGGAGGCCGGGGTGGACTCGCCCGGCCCGGTCGGGTCGCCCGGCTGCTGCGGTTCGTTCGGCTCGGACGGGCGGTCGGGCTTGTCGGCGCCGTCGCCGGGCTTGTGCGGGCGGTCGCTGCCCGGCTTGCCGGAACCGTGCCGGCCGGACGAGCCCTTGCCGCCCTGGTCGCCCTTCTTGCCGCCGGTGTCCCGCGCCCGGTTCCGGTCGACCGGGACGGGGTCCGGGTCGACGTCGACCGGCAGCACGCCGGTGCCGTCCGGGACCTCGTGGGTGCCCTTGCGGTAGTACTCGAACCAGGAGAGGACGGTGCGCAGGTACTCCTCGGAATGGTTGTAGCCGAGGATCGCGTGGTCCCGGTCCTCCGGGACGGACAGGTCGCGGCCGGCGGCGCACAGATAGCGGCCGGCGGCCAGGGCCGCGTCGTAGATGTTGTTGGGGTTCTTCGCACCGTCGCCGTTGCCGTCCGCACCCCAGTTCTTCCAGGTGGAAGGGATGAACTGCATCGGGCCGACCGCGCGGTCGTGCGTGGTGTCGCCGTCGAACTTCCCGCCGTCGGTGTCCGTGATCCGCGCGAAGCCGTTGCCGTCGAGCTTGGGGCCGAGGATCGGACGGAGGGTGGTGCCCTCGGCGTCCACCGAACCGCCGCGCGCCTGGCCGGACTCCACCTTGCCGATGGCGGCGAGGAGTTCCCAGGGGAGGTTGCAGCCCGGGTTGCGGTCCGCGAGCGTCTTCTCGGCCTTCTTGTAGGCGGCGAGCACGGAAGCAGGCAGCCCCGCCTCGGCGGACTTCTCGGGACGGCCGGGCACGGGTATGGAAGTACCGGGCCGGTTCGGGGTGTTCAGCGGTGGCAGGTCGGTGTGGTACGGCGAACCGCCGTCGATGGGGTTCTCGTGCACGGGCTCCGAGCCGCCGCCGGTGGCCTGTTCGGCACTGAGCAGGCTGGGGGCCTGAGACGCCGTCAACGCCGCCATCGCCACCGCCGTCACGGCGGTGGTGGCCGCACTCTTGCGTAGCCGCCGACCGAACTGTGCTGCCATATCCGCGTTCCCTCCCCTGCGCATTCCCCTGCCGACGGTCAGGGGACATCGGACGGGATCCGCCCCGTCCGGAATGCGGCGCGCCCCCGGCGCCACAACTCAGGTGACATTACGACATCCTGGGCCCCCGAGCCATCGCAGTCCCGAGAGCTTTCACGACTGCTCCACCTCGCTGTTGCCCGCAGGTCGCGGAACCAGTCGCGGAACCCTACGGCACGCATACTGGTCGTTCCGACCAAGGACAGAGCCGAAGGGAACCCATGCCGTTCACACTGAGCCACGCGGCGGCCGTGCTGCCGGCCATCCGCAGGGACGGGACGGCGCGGGGGCCGCTGCTCGCCTCCGCCCTGGTCGCGGGGTCGTTCTCACCGGACGCCACCTACTTCGCTGACAGCGCGCTGCCCGGGGCCATGGAGTTCGGCGACTTCACCCATGCGCCGGCCGGGGTGCTGACCGTGGACGCGGCGATCACGGCGCTGCTCGTGGCGGGCTGGCTGCTGCTGCGCGAACCGCTGGTGGCGCTTCTGCCCCGGGCATGGCAGGGCACGACGCACGGTCTGCTGCGCGGGCGCCCGTGGCGCGGCAGACCGGTGGCGCCGCTGGTGTGGTGGTTCTGGGTGTCTGCGGTGCTCGGCGCGGCGACCCACATCGTCTGGGACGCGTTCACGCACCTGGACCGGTGGGGGACGCGGCTGTTCCCGGTGCTCGGCGAGGTCGTGGCGGGCTTTCCGCTCTACACCTACGTGCAGTACGGCAGTTCGGCGGTGGCGCTGGCCGTGATCGGCGCGTTCCTGGTGTCGGCGGTGCGCCGGCTGCCGCGGGAGGTGCCGGTGCCCGCCGCCGTTCCCCGGCTCGGGACGCGGGAACGGTTCACCGCCGCGGCGCTGCTCGCGGGGTGCGTCCTCGCGGGCGCCGCGCACCGCTGTCTGCGCCTGCGGGCGACGCTCGGCGGGGACCTGGCCCTGCTGGACTACGTCCCCACCGCCCTGTTCGGAGCGGGCGCGGGGCTCGCCCCGGGGCTGGTGATCGTCGCGGCGGCGGTACGCGTCCGCCACCGCAACGAGGGTGCTCCCCGGCCCCCGCAGCCGGACCGGCGCCCACCGGCCCCGTCGGTACGGGGCTGAGGATGGCTTCGCCGGTACGAGGCTGAGGCCGGGTCGCCGGTACGGAGCCGGGCCCCCGCCGGTGCGGAGCTGTGGCCGGGCTGAAGCCGGGCCCCGTCGGTGCGGAGGTGCCGGGCCCCGTCGGTGCGGAGCTGAGGCGGCCCGGGTGCCGGGCCGAGGCCGCCCCCGTCGGTACGGGGCTGAGGCCGGGGGCCGGGCCCCGTCGGTGCGGAGCCCGGCCCGGATTCGCCGGTACGGGGTCGAGGCCGCTCAGTGCGCCGCCGACTCCCAGTCCCCGCCGTCACCCACCGACACATCGAGTGGCGCCCGCAGCTCGGCCGCCCCACTCATCTCGCGGCGCACCAGCTCCTCGACCTGGGCCCGCTCACCGGGGGCGACCTCCAGCACGATTTCGTCGTGCACCTGGAGGAGCATCCGCGAGGTCAGCTTCTCCTTGGTGAGGGCCTCGTCCACCCGCAGCATGGCGACCTTGACGATGTCGGCGGCGGTGCCCTGGATGGGGGCGTTGAGCGCCATCCGCTCCGCCATCTCCCGGCGCTGCCGGTTGTCGCTGGTGAGGTCGGGCAGGTAGCGGCGGCGCCCGAGAATGGTCTCGGTGTAGCCGGTGGCGCGCGCCTCGTCGACGACGCGCCGCAGGTAGTCGCGGACCCCGCCGAAGCGCTCGAAGTAGGTGTCCATCAGCTTGCGCGCCTCGTCCGGCCCGATGTTCAGCTGCTGGGACAGGCCGAACGCGGAGAGCCCGTAGGCCAGGCCGTACGACATCGCCTTGATCTTGCGGCGCATCTCCGGGTCGACGTCGGTCTTGGCGACGGAGAACACCTGGGAGGCGACCGTGGTGTGCAGGTCCTCGCCGGAGGTGAACGCCTCGATCAGGCCCTCGTCCTCGGAGAGGTGGGCCATCACGCGCAGCTCGATCTGGCTGTAGTCGGCGGTGAGCAGCGACTCGTACCCCTCGCCGACGACGAAGCCGCGCCGGATCGCCCGGCCCTCGTCGGTCCGCACCGGGATGTTCTGCAGGTTCGGGTCGGTGGAGGAGAGCCGGCCGGTCGCCGCCACGGTCTGGTTGAAGCTGGTGTGGATCCGCCCGTCCGGCGCGACCGTCTTGATCAGACCCTCGACGGTGGAGCGCAGCCGGGCCTGCTCACGGTGGCGGAGCATGATCACGGGCAGTTCGTGGTCGGTCTGGCCCGCCAGCCAGGCGAGCGCGTCCGCGTCCGTGGTGTAACCGGTCTTGGTCTTCTTGGTCTTGGGCAGACCCAGCTCGCCGAAGAACACCTCCTGGAGCTGCTTCGGCGAACCGAGGTTGAACTCATGGCCCACCGCGGCGTGCGCCTCCTGCACGGCCTGCTGCACCGCGCCGGCGAACTGCTGCTCCATGCGGGCCAGCCAGTCGCGGTCGGCGGCGATCCCGGCCCGCTCCATCCGGGCCAGCATCGCGGAGGTGGGGAGCTCCACATCGCGCAGCAGCCCCGCCGCGCCGACCTCCTCCAGCCGCCCGGTGAACGCCTCGCCCAGGTCCAGCACGGTGCGCGCCTCGGTCATCAGCGCGTCCTTCTCGGCCTGCTCGTCGGCGCCGAAGGCGAGCTGTCCGCTGTCGGCGGCGGCCGGGGCCAGCTCGCGGCCCAGGTACTCCAGCGACAGCGCGTCCAGCGCGAACGACCGCCGGCCGGGCTTGACCAGATACGCGGCGAGCGCGGTGTCCATGGTGACGCCCTCGACACGCCAGCCGTGCTCGGCGAAGACCCGCATCACGCCCTTGGCGTTGTGCAGCACCTTCGGCCGGTCCGGGTCGGCGGTCCAGGAGGCGAAGGCCCGCTCGTCCGCCTCGTCCAGCTCTGCCGGGTCGAACCACACGGCCGGACCCGAGCCCAGCGCCAGCGCGATCTCGCTGACGCTGCCGGAGCCCAGCGCCCAGGCGTCGACCGTCGCCAGGCCCAGCGGCCCGGCCCCGTGCCGCTCGAGCCAGGGCGCGAGCCCGCCCGCGGCGAGCACCTCGCCCTCCAGCTCCACGCCCGGCGCCGGGGCGGCCTCCTCCGGCGTCTCGCCCGGGTCCGCGGCCATCAGCCGGTCCCGGAAGTTCTGGTGGCGGAACTCCAGCGCGTCCAGCATCACCGCGAGCGCCTGCCGGTCGTACGGGCTGCGCTCCAGGCCCTCCGGGCCCAGCGGGAGCTCGACGTCCCGGACCAGCTCGGTCAGCTGCCGGTTCAGCTTGACGGACTCCAGGTGCTCCCGGAGCTTCTCGCCGACCTTGCCCTTGACCTCGTCGGCCCGGTCCACCAGCTCCGCGAACGAGCCGAACTGGTTGATCCACTTGGTGGCGGTCTTCTCGCCGACGCCCGGAATCCCGGGGAGGTTGTCGGACGGGTCGCCGCGCAGCGCCGCGAAGTCCGGGTACTGCCGTGGGGTGAGGCCGTACTTCTCCTCGACCTTCTCCGGCGTGAAGCGGGTCAGCTCCGAGACGCCCTTGGTCGGGTAGAGCACCGTGACATGGTCGGTGACCAGCTGGAAGGAGTCCCGGTCACCGGTGACGATCAGCACCTCGAAGCCCGCCGCCTCGGCCTGGGTGGCCAGGGTGGCGATCACGTCGTCCGCCTCGAAGCCCTCCACCGCGAAGCGGGTGACGTTCATCGTGTCCAGCAGCTCGCCGATCAGCTCGACCTGCCCCTTGAACTCGTCCGGGGCCTTGGAGCGGTTCGCCTTGTACTCGGCGAACTCCTCGGACCGCCACGTCTTCCGGGAGACGTCGAACGCCACCGCCAGATGTGTGGGCTGCTCGTCGCGCAGCGTGTTCGCCAGCATCGACGTGAAGCCGTAGATCGCGTTGGTCGTCTGCCCCGTCGTCGTGCTGAAGTTCTCCGCGGGCAGCGCGAAGAACGCCCGGTACGCCAGGGAGTGCCCGTCCAGCAGGAGCAGGCGGGGGCGGTCTCCCTGCCCGGTGGCCGGGGAGCCCTGCGAGCTGCGGGCGGGGGCGGTTGCTGCGGACTTCTTCGATGCTGTCTCTGCCACGCCCCCGATCCTGCCACGCCCCACTGACAGCCGGTGCCCGCCGCCTCCGGGCACATCCGTCCGGGAGCCGTGATGCCCCCGTCGCCCGGTCCGGCCCGCCGCGGGGCGCCCCGCATCCGCCCGCACGGAACCCTCCGCAGGGCCGCATGCGCCGTCCCGGCGTGGGAGGATCGAGACAGCCATCACACTGAGCACGCCCACCCGTCCGCAGCGAACAGCGCCCGGGGGTGCACGGCGAGCGAGCGCGCGAGCACGAAGGAGGCAGCGACGTGGCAGCCCGGCCACCCGCCGACGACCCCGTCCAGGACGCACCGGACGTCTCGCCGCCCGAGCACGCCGCCGCCGGCCTGCCCGCCATCGGCCACTCGCTCCGCGTCGCGCAGCAGCAGATGGGGGTCCGGCGCACCGCGCGCACCCTCCTCCGGGTCAACCAGAAGGACGGCTTCGACTGCCCCGGCTGCGCCTGGCCCGAAGGGGAGAAGCGCCACGCCGCGGAGTTCTGCGAGAACGGCGCGAAGGCGGTCGCCGAGGAGGCGACGCTGCGCCGGATCACCCCCGACTTCTTCGCCGAGCACCCCGTGGCCCGGCTCGCGGAGCGCAGCGGCTACTGGCTCGGCCAGCAGGGCCGGCTCACCCGGCCCATGTACCTCGCCGAGGGCGCCGACCACTACGAGGCGGTGCCCTGGGAGCGGGCCTTCGACATCGTCGCGGACGAGCTGCGCGCCCTGGACTCCCCGGACGAAGCCCTCTTCTACACCTCCGGGCGCACCAGCAACGAAGCCGCCTTCCTCTACCAGCTCTTCGCCCGCGAGTTCGGCACCAACAACCTCCCCGACTGCTCCAACATGTGCCACGAGTCCTCGGGCTCCGCACTCACCGAGACCATCGGCGTCGGCAAGGGCAGCGTGCTGCTGGAGGACCTCCCCCGCGCCGACCTGATCATCGTGGCCGGGCAGAACCCGGGCACCAACCACCCGCGGATGCTCACCGCGCTGGAGGCGGCCAAGGCGGCCGGCACCCGGATCATCACGGTCAACCCGCTGCCCGAGGCCGGGATGGAGCGGTTCAAGAACCCGCAGACCGCGCGCGGGCTGGCCGGCGGCGGCACCGCCCTGACCGACCTCTTCCTGCAGATCCGGCTCGGCGGCGACCAGGCCCTCTTCCGCCTCCTGAGCCGGCTCCTGCTGGAGGCGTCCGACACCACGCCCGAAGCCGTCGACCGGACGTTCATCGCCGAGCACACCCATGGCTTCGAGGAGTTCGCGGCCGCCGCCCGCGCCCACGACTGGGACGAGACGCTGCGCGCCACCGGCCTGGACCGGGACACCGTCGAGCGCGCCCTGCGCATGATCCTCGAGGCGAAGGGCATCGTCGTCTGCTGGGCGATGGGCCTCACCCAGCACAAGCACGCCGTGCCCACCATCAAGGAGGTCGTCAACTTCCTCCTGCTGCGCGGCAACATCGGCCGCCCCGGCGCCGGGGTCTGCCCGGTCCGCGGGCACAGCAACGTGCAGGGCGACCGCACCATGGGCATTTTCGAACGCCCCGCGCCCGCCTTCCTCGACGCCCTGGAGAAGGAATTCGGCTTCGCGCCGCCCCGCGAGCACGGCCTCGACGTCGTCCGGTCCATCCGGGCCCTGCGCGACGGCACGGCGAAGGTGTTCTTCGCGATGGGCGGCAACTTCGTCGCCGCCTCCCCCGACACCGAGGTCACCGAGGCGGCGATGCGCCGCGCCCGGCTCACCGTGCACGTCTCCACCAAGCTCAACCGCTCGCACGTGGTCACCGGGGCCCGCGCCCTGATCCTGCCCACCCTCGGCCGCACCGAGCGCGACCGCCAGGCCTCCGGCGACCAGTTCGTCACCGTCGAGGACTCCATGGGCATGGTGCACGCCTCCCGCGGCCGGCTGGAGCCGGCCAGCGAACAGCTGCTCTCCGAGACCGCCATCGTGTGCCGGCTCGCGCGGCGGACCCTCGGCGCGGGCAGCGGCACCCCCTGGGAGGAGTTCGAGCGGGACTACAGCCGCATCCGGGACCGCATCTCACGGGTGGTGCCCGGCTTCGAGGACTTCGAGAACAAGCTCCGCCGGCCCGGCGGCTTCACCCTGCCGCACGGCCCGCGCGACGACCGCCGCTTCCCCACCGCCACCGGCCGGGCCAACTTCACCGCCGCGCCCGTCGAGTACCCCGAACTCCCGGACGGGCGGCTGCTGTTGCAGACGCTCCGCTCGCACGACCAGTACAACACCACGATCTACGGGCTCGACGACCGCTACCGCGGCATCCGGGGCGGCCGCCGGGTCGTGCTCGTCCACCCCGAGGACGCCCGGGCCCTCGGGTTCCCCGACGGCTCCTACACCGACCTGGTCAGCGAGTGGCGGGACGGCCGGGAGCGCCGCGCGCCCGGCTTCCGGGTCGTCCACTACCCGACCGCCCGCGGCTGCGCGGCCGCGTACTACCCGGAGACGAACGTCCTCGTCCCGCTGGACGCCACCGCGGACACCAGCAACACCCCGGCCGGCAAGTCCCTTGTCGTACGGCTCGAGAAGCCCGCACCCGAGACCGCCGTCACAGCGCGCACCTGATAGGAAAGTGCAGACTGCATCGAACACAGTTGTTCGATGAGTGACGATCGGAGCCGGCACACCATGGGTGAGCAGAGCAGCACGAAGTTCCCGCAGGACGTCCTGGACCAGTGGGCCGGTCTGGGCATGGACCTGCCCGCGCTGTTCTCCGCCGGCCACCTGGGCGAGCGCATGGGGCTGGAGATCGTCGAGGCCGCGCCCGAGCGGGTCGTCGGCACCCTCCCCGTCGAGGGCAACACCCAGCCGTACGGGCTGCTGCACGGCGGCGCGTCCGCGGTGCTCGCCGAGACCCTCGGCTCGGTCGGCGCGATGCTGCACGGCGGCCCCACCAGGATCGCGGTCGGCGTCGACCTCAACTGCACGCATCACCGCGGCCTTCGCTCGGGCCTGGTGACCGGCGTCGCCACGCCCGTGCACCGGGGCCGCTCCACCGCCACCTACGAAATCGTCATCTCCGACGAGCAGGACCGCCGCGTCTGCACGGCGCGCCTGACATGCCTGCTCCGCGAGGCGGACCCGAACGGCACGGCGGGCTGACCCGCATCGGGGGGGGTGAGCCGTACGGTGAGGTGAGCCGTACCGTGGGCCGGCGCGTACGGCGGCGCCGCGATGCCCCACGCCAACGACACCGGGGGTTTCCCGCCCTGCACACCTGCGGCGGCACGTCCGCCCGCTCCCTTCGGTCATGACAGCCGCGCCGCGCACCCGGATCCGGCGCGCCGCGGTACTCGGCGCGCTCCTGCCACTGTCCGGCTGTTCCGGATATCCTGCTCCGCCGCTCCGCATGCCTCCACCGGCCGCATGCCGACGCGTCCCGGGCCCTGCCGGGCCCTCACTCGCGCCCGCCGACTCCCCGCGCCCGCAGGGGACTTCGGCCGCCGAGCGCTGCACCGTGCCGCTCAGCCACTGGGCCGGGGTGATTCCGGCGAACGGCCGCGGCGCCGGCCTCGACCGGGATCCAAAGAGCCTGTCGACCGCCCAACGCGATACTCCGGACGAGGTCGCTGCCGCCGCGCAGGCCGAGCGGAAGCACCCCGGAATCGCCGCGGCCAGGGATCTCATCGACCGGCGGACCCGTCGACTGTGTGCCGCTCATGTGAAGGGAAGCAGTCCCTCCGCACGGCGCGACGGAACCGAAGATCGTCACTCTCCGTGAGATTCGAGCCGGGTCCACCACCGCCCGGCAACTGCATGCCGTGTACACGGAGTACCCCCACGTAACAACGCCTGCCACATTCCGGACGCTGTGACCTGCGCCACCCCGGACCCCTTAGCGGATCTGCGCGTTCTCGCCATGCGGAACCCCGACTATGCAGCACTTTGGGCGCTTTGTCAGGTTATGGATGCTACACCGACACCTTGCCGTGACCTGGGTCATAACAAGAAAGTCACATCATGGCCTGCACCTCTGCCACCCGCCGCCGCACGCCCTTAGAGTCACGGCCAGTCACCGCGTCGCCGGTAGCCACACAGCACTTTCACAGCTCAGCCATATTTGGCCGGCATGGTCCGGCACGCGACACGGCACCTCAGCAGAGGCGCCGCGCCAGGGAGAGGACACAACGTGCGACATCGTTCCTTGATCATCTTCACCACAGCGATCACGGCTGGGGCCCTCACCCTCACCGCTTGTGGATCCCGCAACGACAAGGGCGACGGCGAAGGCGGCGGCAAGACCACCGTGGTGATCGGTGTCGACGCTCCGCTGACCGGCTCTCTGTCCGCCCTCGGCCAGGGCATCAAGAACTCCGTGGACCTCGCGGCCAGGACGGCGAACAAGAACAACGAGGTCGACGGGGTCACCTTCAAGATCAAGGCCCTGGACGACCAGGCCATTCCGGCCTCCGGTCAGCAGAACGCCACCACCCTCGTCGGCGACAAGGACGTCCTCGGCGCCGTCGGCCCGCTCAACTCCGGTGTCGCCCAGTCCATACAGGGCGTCTTCGACAAGGCCGGCCTCGCCCTGGTCTCCCCCGCCAACACCAACCCGGCGCTCAGCCAGGGCGACAACTGGGCCAAGGGCGACCTCTCGCGCCCCTTCAAGTCCTACTTCCGCACGGCCACCACGGACGTCATCCAGGGCCGCTTCGCCGCGCAGCACTACTACAACGACGCGAAGAAGAAGAAGGTCTTCGTCATCGACGACAAGCAGACCTACGGCGCGGGCCTGGCGCAGATCTTCGCCCAGGAGTTCAAGCGCCTCGGCGGCAAGGTCGTCGGCACCGACCACCTGACCGTCAAGGAGACCGACTTCTCCAGCGTCGCCGACAAGGTCAAGAACTCCGGCGCCGACTCCGTCTACTTCGGCGGCCAGTACCCCGAGGGCGGCCTCCTCTCCGACCAGATCAAGAAGGCCGGTGCGGAGGTCCCCCTGATGGGCGGCGACGGCATCTACGACCCCGAGTTCATCAAGGCCTCGGGCGAGAAGAACGACGGCGACCTCTCCACCGGCGTCGGCTACCCCGTCGAGGACCTCGACTCCGCCAAGGCCTTCATCAAGGACTACGAGGCGGCCGGCTACAAGGACCCGTACGCGGCCTACGGCGGCTACTCCTACGACGCCGGATGGGCCATCATCCAGGCCGTCAAGTCCGTGGTCGAGGCCAACGACGGCAAGCTCCCCAGCGACGCCCGCGCCAAGGTCACCGAGGCCCTGAACAAGGTCTCCTTCGAGGGCGTCACCGGCAAGGTCTCGTTCGACAAGTTCGGCGACACCACCAACAAGCAGCTCACCGTGTACGCGGTCAAGAACGGCGCCTGGGAAGCCGTCAAGAGCGAGACGTTCAAGGACTGACCCGGCTCCCGCCTCACCCAGACCCACCCGCGCGAGGGCGCACACCGGCGCCCTCGCGCGGTCTCACATCCGACACGCTCATCGGAGGCCCTGCGGTGCACGAACTGCCGCAACAGCTGGTCAACGGCCTGGCCCTGGGTACCCTCTACGGCTTGATCGCCATCGGGTACACCATGGTCTACGGCATCGTCCAGCTCATCAACTTCGCCCACGGCGAGATCTTCATGATCGGGGGCTTCGGTGCCCTCACCGTCTACATCTGGCTCCCCAGCGGCACCTCCCTGTGGATGGCCATACCGCTGATGCTCCTCGGCGGCGCCCTGGCGTCGGTCGCCATAGCCACCGCGGCGGAACGCTTCGCCTACCGCCCGCTGCGCGGCGCACCCCGGCTGGCCCCGCTGATCACCGCCATCGGTCTGTCCATCGCGCTCCAGCAGATCGTCTGGGCGTTCTACCCGGACGCCAAGAAGGCCCGCAGCTTCCCCCAGATCGAAGGCAAGTCCATCGAGGTCTTCGGGAACCTGCACATCCAGCGCGGTGACGTCTTCCTCCTCGTCGCCGCACCGCTGTGCATGCTCGCCCTCGGCGTCTTCGTCTCCAAGAGCCGCACCGGCCGGGCCATGCAGGCCACCGCCCAAGACCCCGACACCGCCAAGCTCATGGGCATCAACACCGACCGCATCATTGTGCTGGCCTTCGCCATCGGCGCCGTCTTCGCCGCCGTCGCCGCGGTCGCCCACGGACTCCGCTACGGGCAGGTCCAGTTCGAGATGGGCTTCATCGCCGGGCTCAAGGCCTTCACCGCGGCCGTCCTCGGCGGCATCGGCAACATCTACGGCGCCATGCTCGGCGGCGTCGTCCTCGGCCTCGCCGAAGCGATGTCCATCCACTACATCCAGGACATCCCCGGCATGGACCAGCTCGGCGGCGGCGCCTGGGCCAACGTCTGGGCCTTCGTCCTCCTCATCCTCGTGCTGCTGCTCCGGCCACAGGGCCTGCTCGGCGAGCGCGTAGCGGATCGGGCGTGAGAACCATGAGCACCCAGAAGACCACCGAAGTCACCCCGGTCATCCCGTTGGGCCACACGGTCGCCCGCGCCCTGACCGCGGCCGGAGCCGTCCTCACCGTCGCCTCCACCTTCTTCCCGTGGACCTGGACCGCCGCATTCCCCGGTGACCTCACCGTCACCGGCTACCCCGGCGGCCTCCAGGTCCTCACCCTGACCGGCGCCCTGCTGACGCTCGTCTACATCCTCGCCGGTTACGGCATCCGCGGCCTCGGCTGGCTCAACCCGGCGGGCGGCAACACAGCCGTACTCTTCTTCGCCATCGGCACCTTCGCCACCACCTGGTTCACCGCGATGGCCATCGCCGTCGAACTCGGCGGCGTCATCAACCTGGAGCCCGGCGGCTACGTCGCTGTCATCGCCTCGGCAGTGCCCCTCTTCGGCGCACTCGGCCTTCCCCGCAGCACCGGCACCGCAAAGCGTCTGCCCGCGCCGCGCACCCTGCCGACGTGGGCCGAAATCCTGCTCATCGTCGCCGGATTCGGCGTCGGGCTGTACATCTTCACCTACGGCATCGCCACCGAGGACCCCGAACTCTTCGTCGGCTACATGTTCCTCGTCGCCTTCGGCGTCCTCGCGGTCATGAAGGCCGGGCTCATCGCCCGGCTCTCCGCCCTCACCGCCAAGCACCGCTCGGTGACCCTCGGCGCCGCGTTCGCCGCGGCCGCCGTCTTTCCGCTCACCCAGAGCAACGACCAGTACACCCTGGTCGGCGTCAACATCCTCATCTTCGCCACCGTCGCCCTCGGCCTCAACATCGTCGTCGGCCTGGCCGGACTCCTCGACCTCGGATACGTCGCCTTCCTCGGTGTCGGCGCCTACACCGCCGCCCTCGTCAGCGGATCGACCGCCTCCGTCTTCGACGTCCAGTTCCCCTTCTGGGCCGCCGTCCTCGCCGGCGCCCTCGCATCGCTGGTCTTCGGCGTCCTCATCGGCGCCCCCACCCTGCGTCTGCGCGGCGACTACCTCGCCATCGTCACCCTCGGCTTCGGAGAGATCTTCCGCATCGCCATGGGCAACCTCGACGGCGTCTCCGGCCCCCAGATCACCAACGGCCCCAACGGCATCCCCAACATCCCCGACCTCGTCATCCTCGGCTACGACTTCGGGGAGACCCACACCGTCGGCGGCCTCTCCATCCCGCCCTTCGCCAGCTACTTCCTGCTGATGCTGCTGGTCACCGCCCTCGTGGTGCTGGTCTTCAGCCGGGCCGGGAACTCCCGCATCGGCCGCGCCTGGGTCGCCATCCGCGAGGACGAGACCGCCGCCACCGCCATGGGCATCAACGGCTTCCGCGTCAAGCTCATCGCCTTCGCCCTCGGCGCCACCCTCGCCGGAGTCGCCGGCACCGTCCAGGCACACGTCACCTACACCGTCGTGCCCGAGCAGTACTTCTTCGCCGGCCCCGTCCCGCCCAACTCCGCCTTCCTGCTCGCCGCGGTCATCCTCGGCGGCATGGGCACCATCAGCGGCCCGCTCCTCGGCGCGTCGCTGCTCTACCTCATCCCCGCCAAGCTGCAGTTCCTCGCCGACTTCCAGCTTCTCTTCTTCGGTCTCGCCCTCATCCTGCTGATGCGCTTCCGCCCCGAAGGGCTCATCGCCGACCGCAGGAAGCAGCTCGAATTCCACGAGACCGGCCAGCTCGACGTGCCCGAACAACGCCTGCCCGACGGGGCCGTCGGCGTCACCAAGGCGGAGGCGTGACCGATATGACCACCACCGACACCAGCCCGGCCGCGCAGTCGACCGGCACCACCGTGCTCAGCGCGACCGACGTCACCATGCGCTTCGGCGGCCTCACCGCCGTGCGCTCGGTCGACCTCGAAGTCCGCTCCGGCGAGATCGTCGGTCTCATCGGCCCCAACGGCGCCGGGAAGACCACCTTCTTCAACTGCCTCACCGGGCTGTACATCCCCACCGAGGGCAAGGTCACCTACAAGGGGTCCGTCCTCCCGCCCAAGCCGCACCTGGTCACCAAGGCAGGCGTCGCCCGGACCTTCCAGAACATCCGGCTGTTCGCCAACATGACCGTCCTGGAGAACGTCCTCGTCGGACGGCACACCCGCACCAAGGAAGGCCTCTGGTCCGCCCTGCTGCGCGGCCCCGGCTTCAAGAAGGCCGAAAAGGCCTCCGAGGCACGGTCCATGGAACTCCTGGAATTCATCGGCCTCGCCGCCAAGAAGGACCACCTCGCCCGCAACCTCCCCTACGGCGAACAGCGCAAGCTCGAAATCGCCCGCGCCCTCGCGAGCGACCCCGGGCTGCTGCTCCTCGACGAGCCGACCGCCGGTATGAACCCCCAGGAGACCCGGGCCACCGAGGAACTCGTCTTCGCCATCCGGGACCAGGGCACCGCCGTCCTCGTCATCGAGCACGACATGCGCTTCATCTTCAACCTCTGCGACCGGGTCGCCGTACTCGTCCAGGGCCAGAAGCTCGTCGAAGGCACCCCGGACGTCGTCCAGAGCGACGAGCGGGTCATCGCCGCCTACATCGGCACCCCCTTCGAGGGGGAACCAGGCGCCGAGGAGGCCGCCGAGGTCGAAGCGGCGGAAGAAGCCGCGGAAGCCGCCGCCGGGCACACCACCGGAGCTCCCACCGAGAGCGCCCCGGCCGACGGTTCCGGGGACACCCCGGCCGACGGCACCGCACCGGCCCCCGCCGGGAACACCCCGGGGAACGCCCCCGCGGAAGCCCCGGACGCCAAGGCCACGGGCACGGCACCGGCCGACGCCGCAGCCGGGGACACCACGGAGTCCTCCGGCACCGACGCCCGTAAGGAGGGCGACCAGTGACCGCACTGCTCGAAGTCGAGGACCTCCGGGTCGCCTACGGCAAGATCGAAGCCGTCAAGGGCATCTCGTTCAGCGTCGACGCAGGCCAGGTCGTCACCCTGATCGGGACGAACGGCGCAGGCAAGACCACCACCCTGCGCACCCTGTCCGGGCTGCTCAAGCCCCTCGGCGGATCGATCCGCTTCGACGGCAGGCCGCTCTCCGGAGTCCCCGCCCACAAGATCGTCGCCCTGGGCCTCGCCCACTCGCCCGAGGGACGCCACATCTTCCCCCGGCTGACGATCGCGGAGAACCTCCAGCTCGGCGCCTTCCTCCGGAAGGACACCGACGGCATCGCCAAGGACATCGAGAAGGCGTACGACCTCTTCCCCATCCTCGGCGAACGCCGCGGCCAGGCGGCGGGCACCCTCTCCGGCGGCGAACAGCAGATGCTCGCCATGGGCCGGGCCCTGATGTGCCGGCCGAAACTGCTGATGCTCGACGAACCCTCCATGGGACTCTCGCCGATCATGATGCAGAAGATCATGGAAACGATCGCCGAGCTGAAGTCGCAGGGCACCACGATCCTGCTCGTCGAGCAGAACGCCCAGGCGGCGCTCTCCCTCGCTGACCAGGGCCATGTGATGGAGATCGGCAAGATCGTGCTGTCGGGGTCGGGCGAGAGCCTGCTCCACGACGAGTCCGTGCGGAAGGCCTACCTCGGCGAGGACTGAGCACCCCATGCGCGACGCGGCCTTAACCGAAGGGCCCGCACCCGGAGAACGGGTGCGGGCCCTTCGTCGGCGTCGGAGGCACGAGCGGGGCGGGGGCCGGGCGACGGCCGGAGCCGGTGCGCTGGGCGGCTTCCGGGGCCACGGCAGTCGAGCGACCGGAAGGCCCGGCGTAGGCGAGCGGCCGGAAGGCCCGGCGTCCGCACGGAACGGCGGAACGGGCTTCCGCGCGGCCCTACTTCCCCTGCTTCTTCTCCTCGGCGTCCTCGATGACCGCCTCCGCGACCTGCTGCATGGACAGCCGCCGGTCCATCGACGTCTTCTGGATCCAGCGGAACGCCGCCGGCTCCGTCAGCCCGTACTGGGTCTGCAGGATGCTCTTCGCCCGGTCCACCAGCTTGCGGGTCTCCAGCCGCTGCGAGAGGTCCGCGACCTCCTGCTCCAGGGCCCGCAGTTCGGTGAAGCGCGAGACGGCCATCTCGATCGCGGGCACGACATCGCTCTTGCTGAACGGCTTCACCAGGTACGCCATCGCACCGGCGTCCCGCGCCCGCTCCACCAGCTCACGCTGCGAGAAGGCGGTCAGCATCAGCACGGGTGCGATGGTCTCCGCGGCGATCTGCTCGGCGGCGGAGATGCCGTCGAGGATCGGCATCTTGACGTCGAGAATGACGAGATCGGGGCGGTGCTCCCGGGCCAGCTCGACGGCCTTCTGTCCGTCCCCGGCCTCACCGACGACGGTGTAGCCCTCCTCCTCGAGCATCTCCTTGAGGTCGAGACGGATGAGCGCCTCGTCCTCGGCGATGACCACGCGGGTCGTCAGCGGGGGGACGTGGGACTGCTCGTCGGCGACGGGCTGCTCGGGCTCGGCGGCGCTCACGGGACTCCTCGTTCCAGGCAGGTGGTGCCCCACGAGCCTACCTAGCTCCGGTATGGTTGGGACCCGGAGGGTGTGGGCTATCCTTCCTTTACAAGGCCCCGGTAGCCCAATTGGCAGCAGGCAATGGATTCAAAACCCATACAGTGTCGGTTCGAGTCCGACCCGGGGCACTTTACCTTTCTTTCCAAGGTTCGGCGAACGGCCGGGGATCTTCACCGGCTCAGGTGAACATCACTTCGAATCGGCCCCGTACGGTAAAGATTCCGTCACGCTCGGGGTCATGTACGACCTCGAAACGCGCCGCCGCGCCCTCGCGCTCGTCGGCCAGGGGCACAGTCTCAACTCGGTGAGCCGGCGGACGGGGATATCCCGTTCGGCGATCCGGTCCTGGCGGGAACGGCTCCATCCGCTCTCCCCCGCGAGCCGGCGGAACGAGTGCCCCCGGTGCTCGCCCGGAGCGCCGCTGGCAGCCGCCGCCTACGCGTACCTGCTCGGTCTCTACCTCGGCGACGGCTGCATCAGCGCGCACCCACGCGGGGGTTACGCGCTGCGGATCGCCTGTGCGGATGCCTGGCCGGGTCTCATCGAGGCCTGCCGGGACGCGATCGGGACGGTACGGCCGATGAACCGGATCTGCGCCGTCCGGAATCCGGGCTGCACCACGGTGACGTGCTACAGCCATCATTGGCCGTGCCTCTTCCCGCAGCACGGTCCCGGAAAGAAGCACGAACGGGTCATCGCTCTCGCCGACTGGCAACAGGACATCGTCGCGGAGAATCCCTGGGAATTCATCCGCGGGCTGATGCACTCCGACGGCTGCCGGGTCATCAACCGGACCGCGAGAACGGTCGCCGGGGAGCGGCGGAGCTATTCGTATCCCCGGTATTTCTTCACGAACACCTCGGCCGACATTCTGCGGCTTTTCACCGCCTCGCTCGACCGGGTCGGCGTCGAATGGCGGACCTGCCGCCGCTCCGGGGGCGCCCGGAACATCTCCGTCGCCCGGCGCGCCTCCGTCGCCCTCATGGACGAGCACATCGGGCCGAAGTACTGACCGGGCATCGCAGCGCCCGTCGAGCGCCGGGGGCTACTTCTGGTAGTCGTCCTCGCCGATGTGGTGGATCCGGACCAGGTTGGTCGAGCCCGGGACGCCGGGCGGGGAGCCCGCCGTGATCACGACGACGTCGCCCGGCCGGCAGCGGCCGAGCTTGAGCAGGTACTCGTCGACCTGCTGGACCATCTCGTCCGTGGAGTCGACCGAGGGGCCGAGGAAGGTCTCGACGCCCCAGGTCAGGCTGAGCCGGTGGCGGGTCGGGGCCTCGGGGGTGAAGGCGAGGACCGGGATCGGGGAGCGGTAGCGGGAGAGGCGGCGGACGGTGTCGCCGGACTGGGTGAAGGCGACCAGGTACTTCGCGCCCAGGAAGTCGCCCATCTCGGCGGCGGCGCGGGCCACGGCGCCGCCTTGGGTGCGCGGCTTGCTGCGCTCGGTGAGCGGGGGGAGGCCCTTGGCGAGCATGTCCTCCTCTGCGGCGGCGACGATGCGGGCCATGGTGCGCACGGTCTCCACGGGGTACTTGCCCACGCTGGTCTCGCCGGAGAGCATCACGGCGTCGGTGCCGTCCATGACGGCGTTGGCCACGTCGGAGGCCTCGGCGCGGGTGGGCCGGGAGGCGTCGATCATCGAGTCCAGCATCTGGGTGGCGACGATGACCGGTTTGGCGTTGCGCCTGGCCAGGGAGATGGCGCGCTTCTGGACGATGGGCACGGTCTCCAGGGGCATCTCGACGCCGAGGTCGCCGCGGGCGACCATGATGCCGTCGAAGGCGTCGACGATGCTCTGCAGGTCGTCGACGGCCTGCGGCTTCTCGATCTTGGCGAGGACGGGCAGCCGGCGGCCCTCCTCGTCCATGATCCGGTGGACGTCCTCGATGTCGCGGCCGCTGCGGACGAAGGAGAGGGCGATGACGTCGGCGCCGGCGCGCAGGGCCCAGCGGAGGTCGGCGACGTCCTTCTCGGAGAGGGCGGGGACGGAGACGGCGACTCCGGGGAGGTTGAGCCCCTTGTGGTCGGAGATGAGGCCGCCCTCGACGACCCGGGTGCGGACCCGGGGGCCGTCTACCTCGGTGACTTCGAGGGTGACCCGTCCGTCGTCGACGAGGATGCGTTCGCCGGGCGTCACGTCGTCGGCGAGGCCGGGGTAGGTGGTGCCGCAGCCGTGGCGGTCGCCCTCCTGGTCCTCGACGGTGATGGTGAAGGTGTCGTCGCGTTCAAGGAGTACGGGGCCTTCGCCGAAATGGCCGAGGCGAATCTTCGGGCCTTGAAGGTCGGCGAGGATGCCGACGCTGCGGCCGGCGTCCTCGGCGGCCTTCCGTACCCGCTGGTAACGCTCCTCGTGGCCGGCGTGGGTGCCGTGGCTGAGATTGAGCCGGGCCACGTCCATTCCGGCGTCTACCAGTGCCTTGATCTGGTCGTACGAGTCGGTGGCGGGTCCCAGGGTGCAGACGATTTTCGCTCGGCGCATGAAACGAGCCTACGACTTACCCGCCGGTAAAGAATTGGAAGAGCATGACTGTCCAACGGCCTTTTCATGAAGCCTTGTTGACAAGTGTTGAAAAGTGCAGGGGGGCGCTCCGATGAGCGGAAATGCGCGGCCGGGAGCGCCGTCCCTTTCGTCATTGTGTGCGATGCCGGACCATGAGTGCCGCGCATTTGTCCGGCAGGTCGAGCCGGCTCGTCATGCGGAATCCGGCGCGCTCGAATGCGCGGACGGACCGGATATTGCGGATGTCGGGTTCGGCGACGACCCGCCGGGCGTAGGGGTCGGTGCGCAGCTGCCAGTCGGAGACGGCGCGCAGCAGGACCGCGCCGAGGCCGCGGCCGCGGTGGGCGGCCGGGCCGAGGAGCAGGTGGACGCCGGCGTCGCGGGGTTCGGCGGGGTAGTGGTCGGCGAGGGGGTCGAGGTCGGCGCGGTAGAGCTCCCAGTAGCTCATGGGGGTGCCGTCGAGGTGGCCGAGGTAGGGGGTGGAGCGGGTGCCGGCGATCTGTCCGCGCAGGTAGGCGCCGATGTGGTCGACGGGCTGGGCCATGTCCCAGAAGCGGGCCACTTCGGGGTCGTTCATCCAGGTGTGGACGAGGGCCGCGTCGGTGGCGGGGTCGACGGGGCGCAGGGTGAAGGTGCCGGCGGGGAGCTCGACCTCGGCGGCGGCGGTGCGGTGCTGGATCACCGGGCGGCCTCCGCGAGGGGGTTGGGGATGTCGACGTAGACGGACTGGCTCTCCAGGGGGCCGGTGAGTTCGTCCATGCCGTGGACGCGGGTGAGGAGGTTGGCCTTGCAGCGGAGGGTGGGGGCTTCGCAGAGCAGGGTGGCCAGGCGCAGCCGGTCGCCGTGGGTGCGGGCGTGTTCGGTGAGGGTGCGGTGGGCGAGGCGGAGCAGGTCGTGTTCGTCGGCGAGGCCCTGGGAGCCGAGGGCGCCGATGAGGCCGAGGATGTTGTTGATGCCGAGGTAGTAGGTGAGGCGTTCGTCGATGACGGCGTCGTCGACGTAGGTGCCGAGGTCGCGGCCGATGCCGGGGATCCAGCGGTGGAGGGCGGGGCTGCGGGTGGGTGAGAAGTAGTAGCCCTGGTTGTCGCGGTAGCGGGCGCCGGTGGGGCGGCCGTCCGTGTCGAGGGTGACGAGGGTGTTCTGCTGGTGGGCTTCGAGGCCGAGGCCGTAGGTGGCGTGGAGCCAGAGGACGGGGCCGATGACGGTGTGGAGGTAGCGGTCGAACCACTCGCGGGCGACGTCGGGTACGCGGCGGCCGGTGCGTCCGGCGAGCCGGTGGATGTGGCGGGCGAGGGCGGAGCGGCTGTCGGTGCGGTCGGGGCGTTCGGCGACGAGTCCGGCGACGCAGACGGCCTGGGGGCGGTGTGCGGGGCCGGGGAAGGGGTTGTCGCGGATGACGACGTCGAGGCCGGTGGGGGTGGCGTCGGGGGTGTCGACGGCGATCCAGGCGGGGTCGCGGACGATGCCGAAGCCGGGGTGGGCGGCGCGCAGGGCGCTGTCGAGGCCGGCTTCGAGGAGCCGGTGGACGGCGAGGCCGCGGTGGAGTTCGGGGCGGGTGTTCTCGCGGCGGGAGTTGGTGATGTCGAGGCCGAGGGAGAACTTCAGCATGACGGGGGCGTCGGCGCGGTAGAGGGTGCGCACGGAGGAGGTGGGTGACCAGGCGGGGCCGGCGGGGCCGAGGTCGTGGAGGAGTCCGGCGGCGAGGAGGTCCTGGACGGCGGGGCGGCGCAGGAGGTCCTGGGCCTGCCAGGGGTGGGCGGGGACGAGGCGGGTGCCGGGGGGCGGCTTCGGTGCGTCGTGGCCGGCGAGTTCGGTGAGGAGTTGCTGGGTGGTGCGGTCGAGGGCGGTGTCGGTGTGCACGACGGAGGTGTCGGCGGCGAACCAGTGGAGAGGGAAGCTGCCGCGGAGTTCGGGTGAGTAGCGGCTGGTTTCGCGGTCGGTGAGTCCGAGGCGGCTCTTGGGGGTGGGGTGCAGGGGGTGGCCGGTGATGAGGGCTTGTTCGGCGGCGAGGAAGGGGGTGGTGCCGGCGGGGTCCTCGGGGTGTTCGGCGCGGGTGCGGATGAAGGTTTCGACGTGCCGCACGGAGTCGGTGACGCGGCCGGTGAGGTCGGTGACGGCGCCGGGTTCGCCGCGGGCGGCCTCGGTGGCGAGGAGGGCGGCGACGAGGGTGGCGGGGGCGGGTGCGCCGGAGGCGAGGCGGGCGCCGCAGAAGCGGTGCCAGCCGACGGCGGACCAGTGCAGGACGGTCGCCTGGAGGGTGGTGCCGGCGGAGGGGAGGTGGAGCCGCAGGATGTCGTCGGGCGGCCGGGGGATGCCGTTCTCGCGTACCCAGCAGCGGAGGAGGTTCTCCGTGGCGGCGGTGTCGGCCGTTTCTGCGGGGGTGCGGTGGCGGAGCCGGTCGGGTGCGGGACGGTCCTGCAGGGTCGGGCTCATGGGGTCTCTTTCTGTGCGCCGGCCCGGGTGCGGGAGGGAATGTGGGGGGTTCCGTCCAGGCCGAAGGTGGTGAAGGCGGTGCGCCGCGGCAGCGGGTGGATCTCGCGGCCGGTGAGCGCGTTGACGATGACGGCGGAGCGCCAGGCGGCGAGTCCGAGGTCGGGGGTGCCGACGCCGTGGGTGTGGCGTTCGGCGTTCTGTACGAAGAGGGAGCCGGGGATGCGGTCGTCGAGGACGATGCGCTGCTGGGTGTCGATGCGGGGGCGTCCGGCGTCGTCCCGCCGGATGTGGTCGTCGAGGGGGGCGAGGAGGCCGTCGAGGGGGCGTTCGCGGTAGCCGGTGGCGAGGACGACGGCGTCGGTGGTGAGGGTGGCCCGGGTGTGCTGCTGGGTGTGGTGGACGGTCAGGTCGATGCGGCCGTGGGCGCGCTCGGCGGCGGTGACGTCGAGGCCGGGGGTGAGGGTCACGTCGGGCCAGCCGCCGTGCAGGGTGTGCCGGTAGAGCTCGTCGTGGACGGCGGCGAGGGTGTCGTGGTCGATGCCCTTGTAGAGCTGCCACTGGCCGGGGAGGACCTGGTCGCGGGTGGCTTCGGGGAGCCCGTGGAAGTAGCGGGTGTAGTCGGGGGTGAACTGTTCGAGCCCGAGCTTGCTGTACTCCATGGGCGCGAAGGCGGGGGTGCGGGCGAGCCAGGTGAGTCCTTCGTGGCCGGCGGGGCGGGCGCGGAGGAGGTCGAGGAGGACTTCGGCGCCGGACTGGCCGGAGCCGACGACGGTGATGTGGCGGGCGGCGAGGAGCCGGTCGCGGTGGTGGAGGTAGTCGGCGGAGTGCAGGACGGGTACGGCGGGGTCGTCGGCGAGCGCGCGCAGGGGTGCGGGGATGTGGGGGGCGGTGCCGATGCCGAGGGCGATGTTGCGGGCGAAGATCCGGCCGAGTCCTTCGGCGGCGCCGTCCGCGTCGAGGCGGGTGAAGTCGACTTCGAAGGCCTGGCGTGCGGGGTCCCAGCGGACGAGGTCGGCCTGGTGTCCGAAGTGGACGGTGGGCAGTTCGCCGGCGGCCCAGCGGAGGTAGGCGTCGTATTCGGCGCGGGGGATGTGGAAGCGCTCGGCGAAGTAGAAGGGGAAGAGCCGCTCGCGGGTCTTCAGGTAGTTGAGGAAGGACCAGGGGCTGCTGGGGTCGACCAGGCTCACGAGGTCGGCGAGGAAGGGGACTTGGAGGGTGGCGCCGTCGATGAGCAGGCCGGGGTGCCACTGGAAGCGGGTGCGCTGGTCGAGGAAGGCGCTGGTGAGTCCGGGGGCTCCGTCGGCGAGGGCGGCGAGGGAGAGGTTGAAGGGGCCGGCGCCGATCCCGAGCAGGTCCAGGGGCTCTTCACGGGTGGACAGGTGTCCGGGCGGCGTCATCGGTTCCTCCGTGCATTCGGGTGCCTGCTTGCCTCTCTGACGGCGTGTGTCCCGGTCGGGGCTCGTCGGAGCGGCGGATTGTGAGGCGTTCCACACTCCTGCACCAGTTGGTTAGGTCAGCCTCACCTTTCTTTACATAGCACCTCACACCATCCAATACGCACAGCGGCCCGGCCGTGCTCAACTTCCTTACCAGAAGGTGTGTTTGTGCTGCCGGGCCGCCGGGTATGGCCAACGGTTTCAGGGCGGTCGGAGCCGTCAGAGCTGTGGGGGCGACATGATGAACCGGGCGTTGACCCGCGCGTAGACGGTCTGCCGCTGCGGCTGGAGGTCCAGGACCGGGCCCGGGGCGGCGCCGGCCAGCCCCTGGGGCGCGGGTCCGCCCGGCCGGCCGGGGCCGCGCGGGGTGGGGGCGGTGCTCTCGGCTCCCTCGTCGGCGAGTTCGACCAGCGCCACCAGGCGGGCGTCGAGCGCCTCCGCGTACTCCCGTGCGCGCCGGACGGCGGCGCGCACGGCCCGCTGCCGGACGTCCCGGTGGACGGTCGAGCCGGGGCGCAGGGACCACCAGGGGCCGCTGACGGTGGTGAGGTCGAGGTCGGCGAGGCGGGTGACGACGTCGCCGAGGACGGTGAAGTCGGTGAGGGTGGCGGTGATGTGGACCCGGCCGTGGTAGGCCTTGACGCGTTCCCCGCGGCCCTTCTGGGCCAGTTCCGGGGTGATGACGAAGGAGCCGGTCTCCAGCTTGTGCACCGCCTCGCCGTAGGAGGTGACGAGGTCGAGGACGGCGGAGTTGCGGCGGGCGAGGTCGTCGAGTGCCGCCTTCCGGTCGCCGCCCCGGGCCTCGACGGTGACGGAGATGCGGGCGAGTTCGGGGTCCGCCTCCAGGCGGGCTTCGCCGCGGACGGCGACGCGGGGGCTCTCGGGGGTGCCGTACGGGGTGGGTTCGGGTGTGGTCATGCCGCCCACTGTGGCAGGGCGGCGGCCGTCCCCGGCGCGGTGCCCGGGCCTTGTCCGGGCCGGGCCACGGCAGTTGGTGCGCGCCCCCGGGCGGGGATCCGTCATCGAAGAGAGATCCGGCGGGGCTGTTGCGGGCGGGGCGCGCCGGGCCAGAATCTACGCGCGTCGTATTCGCGCAGACGCGCACACAGCTGAACAAGGAGCCCGTAGATGTCGATCGACCGAAGGAAGTTCCTGGGCCGCACCGCGGCGACCGGAGCGGGGGTCGCCCTCGCGGGCACCGCCGTGCCCGCGGAGGCGCGGGGCCACGGCCACGGCCGTCCCCCGCAGCGGTACTCCTTCACCGTCATGGGCACCACCGATCTGCACGGCAACGTCTTCAACTGGGACTACTTCACGGACAAGGAGTTCGACGACAAGGACCACAACGACGTCGGCCTCGCCAAGATCTCCACCCTGGTGGAGCAGGTCCGCAGGGAGAAGGGCCGGTCCAACACCCTGCTGATCGACGCGGGCGACACCATCCAGGGCACCCAACTCTCCTACTACTACGCCAAGGTCGACCCGATCACCGGCGCGGGCGGCCCGGTCCACCCCATGGCGCAGGCCATGAACGCCATCGGGTACGACGCGGCGGCGCTGGGCAACCACGAGTTCAACTACGGCATTCCGGTGCTGCGGAAGTTCGAGGAGCAGTGCGACTTCCCGCTGCTCGGCGCCAACGCGCTCGACGCGCGGACCGGGGCCCCCGCGTTCCCGCCGTACTGGATGACCCGGCTGCGCACCCCGTGCGGCCGCACCGTGAAGGTCGCCGTCCTGGGGCTCACCAACCCCGGGATCGCGATCTGGGACAAGGCCAACGTACAGGGGAAGATGACCTTCCCGGGGCTGGAGGAGCAGGCGGCGAAGTACGTGCCGCGGCTGCGGTCGATGGGCGCCGATGTGGTGATCGTGTCCGCGCACTCGGGCAGCAGCGGCACCTCCTCGTACGGCGACCAGCTGCCGCACATCGAGAACGCGGCGGCGCTCGTCGCCGAGCAGGTGCCGGGCATCGACGCGATCCTCGTCGGCCACGCGCACACCGAGATCCCCGAGTACCGGGTCACCAACAAGGAGACCGGCCGGGAGGTCGTGCTGTCCGAGCCGCTGAAGTGGGGCCAGCGGCTGACGCTCTTCGACTTCGGTCTGGTGTGGCGGAAGGGCCGCTGGGCCGTGGAGTCGGTCGCCGCGAAGGTGCTGAACTCCAACGCCGCCGCCGAGGACCCGAGGATCACCCGGCTGCTCGGTGACGAGCAGGCGAAGGTGGTGCGGTATGTGAACCAGGTGATCGGCACCTCCACCGCCGCGATGGCCGCGGCCGAGGCCCCGTACAAGGATGTCCCGATCCTCGACTTCATCAACCACGTCCAGGCGGAGACGGTGAAGGCGGCCCTCGCCGGCACCGAGCACGCGGCGCTGCCCGTGCTCTCCCAGGCCTCGTGCTTCTCCCGCACGGCGGCGATCCCGGCGGGGAAGGTCACGATCCGCGAGGTCGCCGGGCTGTACCCGTTCGAGAACACCCTGGAGGCGCGGCTGCTGACCGGCGCCCAGCTCAAGGAGTACCTGGAGTTCTCGGCGCGGTACTACGTCACCACCCCGGCCGGTGGCGAGGTGGACCCGGCGAAGCTGACCAACGCCGGGAACACCCCGGACTACAACTACGACGTGATCAGCGGCCTGGGCTACGAGATCGACATCGCCCGGGAGCCGGGCTCCCGGATCGGCAAGCTGACCTACGACGGCAGGCCGCTGGACGAGAAGGCGCAGTTCGTGCTGGCGGTGAACAACTACCGGGCGAGCGGCGGCGGCAACTTCCCGCACATCGCCAAGGCGCGGCAGCTGTGGGCGAACTCCGACGAGATCCGCAACACGATCATCGCCTGGGTGAAGGCGAAGGGCACCATCGACGGCGCGCGGTTCGCCTCGGTGGACTGGCGGCTGACCCGGGACGGCACCCCGGTCTTCTGACGGCGGCCGATGGCCGGGGCCCCGGGGTGATTCCGCCCCGGGGCTCCCGGCGCCCCGCGTGCCACCCTGCCGGGCGGCCCCGCGGTGCGGTCAGGCCCGGGTGCGGACGAGCCGGCCGCGCTGGTCGGGCACCTGCCCGCTGCCCGGCCCCGGGGTCAGGCCGAAGGTGGTGAACGCGGTGCGGGACGGCAGCGGGTAGGCCGTCCTGCCGAGGAGCGAGTTGAGGATGACGGCGCTGCGCCAGGCCATCAGGCCGAGGTCGGGGGCGCCGACGCCGTGGGTGTGCCGCTCGGCGTTCTGCACGTGGACCGAGCCCTGCACGCCGCGGTCCAGGACGAGCCGGTACTGCTCGTCGATCTGCGGCCGCCCGGCGGCGTCCCGGTGCACAGAGGCGTCCAGCGGGCCGAGGACCGTGTCGAGGCGGCTCTCCCGGTAGCCCGTGGCCAGGACGACGCCGTCGGTGGTGAGCCGGCTGCGGGTGCCCTGCTGTCCGTGTTCCAGGTGGAGCTCGACCTGGGTGGTGGCGACGCGTCCGGCGGTGCGCACGGAGACGCCCGGGGTGAGGACGGCGTCCGGCCAGCCGCCATGCAGGGTGCGCCGGTACAGCTCGTCGTGGATGGCGGCGAGGGTCTCGTGGTCGATTCCCTTGTGGAGCTGCCACTGCCGCGGCAGCAGCTCGTCCCGCACCGGCTGCGCGAGGCCGTGGAAGAAGCGGGCGTAGTCGGGGGTGAACTGCTCCAGGCCCAGCTTGCTGTACTCCATGGGCGCGAAGGCGGGGGTCCGGGCCAGCCAGGTCAGCCGCTCGCGCCCGGCGGGGCGGGCCCGCAGCAGGTCGAGGAAGACCTCGGCACCGGACTGGCCGGCGCCGATCACCGTGAGGTGGTCGCCGCGGAGCAGCCGGTCCCGGTGGGCGAGGTAGTCGGAGGAGTGGACGACGGGGACGTCCGGGGCGTCGGTGAGCGGGCGCAGCGGCTCGGGGACGTAGGGGGTGGTGCCGATGCCGAGGACGAGGTTGCGGGCGTAGGTGCGGCCCAGGGCCTCGGCTTCGCCGTCCGGGCCGAGCTGGGTGAAGTCGACTTCGAACAGGCCGCGTTCGGGGTCCCGGCGGACGGCGTCGACGTGGTGGCCGAAGTGGAGTCCGGGGAGCTGTTCGCTGACCCAGCGGCAGTAGGCGTCGTACTCGGCGCGCTGGATGTGGAAGCGCTCGGCGAAGTAGAAGGGGAAGAGCCGCTCGCGGGTCTTGAGGTAGTTGAGGAACGACCAGGGGCTGGCGGGGTCGGCGATGGTGACGAGGTCGGCCAGGAACGGCACTTGGAGGGTGGCGCCCTCGATGAGCAGGCCGGGATGCCACCGGAAGGACGGCCGCTGGTCGTAGAAGGCGGTGCGCAGGCCGGGCACGCCGTGGGCGAGGGCGGCCAGGGAGAGGTTGCACGGGCCGATGCCGATGCCCACCAGGTCCAGGGGCTGATCGTTCTCGGTGGTCATCTCGCGGTGCTTCCTTCCACGATCTTGAGCAGGGCCTCCAGGTCGGGCGGCCGGGTGTGCGGGTTGAGGACGGTGGCCTTGAACCAGAGCCGTTCGGTGCCGTCCCGGTGGTCGGTGGCGTGGGCGCGGCCGAGGACGACGCGGCCCTCGGTGAGCAGGCTGCGGCGGGCGGCGGCCACCTGCTCGTCGGTTGCCCCGTCGGGCCGGAAGAGGACGGTGCTGAGGGTCGGCCGCTCGTAGAGGACGAAGCCGGGGCGGGCCTCGACGAGGTCGGCGAGGCGCTGGGCGGCGGCGCAGGTGTGGTCGACGAGTTCGGCGAGCCCGGTGCGGCCGAGGGCGCGCAGGGTGACGGCCATCTTGAGGATGTCGGGGCGCCGGGTGGTGCGCAGGGAGCGGCCGAGGAGGTCGGGGATGCCGGCCTCGGTGTCGTCGGGGGCGTTGAGGTAGTCCTCCTGGTGGTCCAGGGTGGCGAGCACGGCGGCGTCGGGGACGGTGAGGAGGCCGGCGGCGACCGGCTGCCAGCCGAGTTTGTGCAGGTCGAGGGTGACGGAGTCGGCGCGGGAGAGGCCGTCGAGCCGGTTGCGCAGGGTGTGGCTGAAGAGGAGCGGCCCGCCGTAGGCGGCGTCGACGTGGAACCGGGTGCCGTGGGCGGCGCAGACGTCGGCGAGCTGGGGCAGCGGGTCGATCTCGCCGGTGTCGGTGGTGCCCGCGGTGGCGATGGCGAGTGCGGGGCCGTTCAGCCCGCCGAGGGCGGCGTCGAGGGCGGTGGGGCTGAGGATGCCGGCGGGGGTGGGGAGGACGACGGGCCGGGGCAGGCCGAGGAGCCAGGCGGCGCGGCGCACGCTGTGGTGGGCGTTGGCTCCGCAGACGACCTGGAGGGGCCCGCGCTCGCGGGTGAGTTCCCGGGTGATCAGCAGGGCGAGCTGGTTGGACTCGGTGCCGCCGGTGGTGACGAGCGCGTCGGGGGCGGCGCCGTGCGGGAACACCTCGGTGGCCAGTCCGCGGCAGACGAGGGATTCGAGGGTGGAGGCGGCGGGGGCCTGGTCCCAGGAGTCCATGGAGGGGTTGAGTGCGGCGGCGGCGAGTTCGGCGGCCGCGGCGACGGCGAGCGGCGGGCAGTGCAGGTGGGCCGCGCAGTGCGGGTCGGCCGGGTCGGCGGCGCCTTCGGCGAGGGCGTGGACGAGGGTCCGGAGCGCGGGGTGGGAGCCGACGCCGTTCTCGGGGATGAGCGGTTCGGCCGCGGTCCTTATCCGGTGGGCGACCGTGGCGGGGCCGCCGGAGGGGAAGGGGCCGCCGCGGGCGGTGGTGCCGGACGCGAGCGCTTCCAGGACGGTGTCCAGGAGGGGGCGGAGCTGCCGTGGGCCGTCGGTGCCTCCGGCGAGCGGCGTGAGGGGGGTGCCGTCGGGGGGCGTGGGCATGGTGTGTCCCTCGGGTGGTGGGGCGTTCGGGCGCACCGGGTGCGTCGGCCGGGCGCACTCGATTCTGAGCAAGCATGGCGGAAGAAGCCCGGCCGAGCACGGTGATCGGACTCGAAAGGGGGACTGCTGTCCGGGGCTTGGACGTCGGATTACGTCGGCTGGTAGAGGACGGGGCGCGGCGGGGCAGCTGTGGGGGTGTGCCTCGGGGGCGGGCTGCGAGGGCTCCCCGGGTGGCGAAGGAGAACGGTGGTCCGGCCGCTCGTGGGGAGCGGGCCGGACGCACCGTCAGGGGTGTGGACTCCACAGCGAGTTACGCGCCACGAGGGCGTGTGGTTCAGGCGGTGGGGCGTCTGGTTCAGGCGGGTGTGACCGGTTCCTGGAGTTCGGTCACCCACGCGTCGATGTCCTCCGGGCATTCGAGGTAGACCTCGCGTGCGTATCCGGCGGAGCGGTAGCCGTTGGTGTCGATCCAGCGGGCCAGGGTCTGGGCCGTCGGCATCACACCCTGCAGGGAGCCGCGGTGCACGATGGTGGCGGCGCTGCCGATGGCGGGCAGGTCGACGACGGCGAAGCCGTGGCCGCCGCCCGGGTCGCCGGTGACGGTCAGCCCGGCGTGGACGACGATCGTGCCCTCGCCGTCCGGGGAGTCCTCGTAGTAGGCGATGCCGGGCCCGGAGGGGGTCACCCCCGCGGCGGCCAGGCGACGGCAGAGCTCCTCGTAGAGGGGCTGGATGACGGGGCCGATGTCCTGGGGCCCGTAGCTCGCGGCGGTGCCGGTGAGCTCGGCGACCCGCACCGGGGGGGCGCTCTTGAGCACGATGTCGTCGGCGGGCATGTGTCCCTCGCTCTCGATGGACCGGAGCCTCGCCTCGACCTGGGCCAGTCGCGCCGCGGCGGCGGCCATCGCCTCCTCGAGCTCCGCCTTGCGCAGCCGCAACATGCCGCGCAGCTCCTCGGCTCCGACCTCTTCGTCGAGGATGGCCCGCACCTGCTGAAGGGTGAAGCCGAGGTCCTTGACGGCGATGATGCGGTTGAGCCGGGCGAGCTGGGCGGCGGTGTAGAAGCGGTAGCCGGTGGCGGGGTCGACGCGGGCGGGGGCCAGCAGTCCGATCGCGTCGTAGTGGCGCAGCATGCGGACCGATACGCGGCCGTGGCGGGCGAAGTCTCCGATGGTGAACATGGTGCCTCCGAGTCCAGCGCCTCACACGGTGTCATGGTCAAGCACGGGAGTCCGGAATGGCGCCTGCCGAATTCCTGGAGTGACGGGCTGAATCCGCAGTGTGGTCGCAGGGGGACCCGGACCGGGTCCCCCCCCCTCCAGCGTGTTCCGGCAGGTCAGCGGGGAGTGGCGGCCCCGTCCCGGACGCGCAGGGCGCGCCGCAGGTCGTCGAGGAGGTCGGTCAGCTTGCGGTGCAGCGCCGGGACGGGCCGGGCGGCGGCGAGGTGCTTCTCCCCCAGCCGCAGCGTCTCCGCGTCGGCCACCACGGCCGGGAAGCCGTGGCGGCCCAGGGCGTCGGCGACGGCGGGGCCGCGGCGTTCGGCGGCGGCCACCGCGGCGGGGAACCAGCGGGGCACGTAGTCCCGCAGGAGGTCGCGCTGTTCGGGGTGCCAGAAGCCGTCGGCGGTGGCCGCGACCAGGTAGGTGGACAGCTCGTCGCTGTCGAACATGGCCGCCCAGGCCTTTTCCTTGGCCTGCGGGTCCGGGAGCGCGGCCCGGCAGCGGGCGGCCCCTTCCCGGCCGGTGGCGCCGGGGTCCCGGTCGAGTTCGGCGTCGATGTCCGCCGGGGTCGCCGCGCCGAGGACGGCCAGCCTGCCGTGGATCCGCCAGCGCAGCTGGGGGTCGAGTTCGGGGCTGCCGGGGACGGCGCCCGCGGTCAGCCAGTCGCGCAGGGGCTCGGGGTCGACGGAGCTGTCGATGAAGGTGCGGACGGCGGTGAGCCGCAGCCCGGGCGCCGATCCGTCCTCGGTGAGCCGGATCAGGTCCCGGCAGATCCGGGTGAGGGCGGTCAGCGCGGCGGGGCGGTCCTCCGGAGGGAGGAAGCGGTCGGCGATCCAGGTGCGGGCGAAGGCCAGCACGCCCTGGACGATCGCGGTGTCGGTCTCCCGGGGCAGGTGGGTGCGGGCCGCGTCGAGGTAGGCGGCGTGCGGCAGTTCGCCGTCGCGGACCATGTCGCGGGCGGCGTTCCAGAGCACCGCCCGGCCGAGCGGGTCGGGCAGCCCGGAGAGGGACCGGACGGCCGTCTCCCAGGAGCCGGGGTCGAGGCGGATCTTGGTGTAGCCGAGGTCCTGGTCGTTGAGGAGGAGCAGGTCCGGGCGGGGGCCGGCGAAGGTGAGCGGAGCTGGGTCGCCGTCCTTCGGGACGTCGAGTTCGAAGCGGTCCCGGAGCACGAGCCGGCCCGGGTCGGCGGGGGCGTGCCCGTAGGCGCCGACGGTGATCCGGTGCGGCCGGCTGCCGCTGTGCCGGACCGCCAGCCGCCAGTCGCTGCCGTCCGCCTCGACCGCGGGGGTGAGGGTGTCGATGCCGGTGGTGCGCAGCCAGCGGTCGGCCCAGGCCCGGACGTCCCGGCCGGAGGCGCGGGACAGCGAGTCGATGAAGTCGGCCAGGGTGGCGTTGCCGAAGCGGTGGCGGGCGAAGTGGTCGTTGATGCCGCTGAGGAAGACCTTCTCGCCGAGCCAGGCGACGAGCTGTCGGAGGGCGGCGGCGCCCTTGGCGTAGGAGATGCCGTCGAAGTTGAGCTGCGCGGCGACGGTGTCCGGGACGGCGTCGGGTTCGGGTGCGACGGGGTGGGTGGAGGGGCGCTGGTCGGCGTCGTAGCCCCAGCTCTTGCGGGTGACCGCGAAGTCGGTCCAGGTCCCGGTGTAGGAGGTGGCCTCGGTGAGGATCTGGAAGCCCAGGTACTCGGCGAAGGACTCGTTCAGCCAGATGTCGTCCCACCAGGTGAGGGTCACCAGGTTGCCGAACCACATGTGGGCCATCTCGTGGGCGATCACCATGGCCCGGGTCTGCCGCTCGGTGTCGGTGACGGCGGAGCGGTGGATGAACTCGTCGCGGAAGAGGACGAGTCCGGGGTTCTCCATGGCGCCGAAGTTGAACTCCGGGACGAAGGCCTGGTCGTAGGAGTCGAACGGGTAGGGCTCGTCGAAGATGTCCTGGTAGCGGTCGAAGCAGCGGCGGGTGACGTCCAGGAGTTCGTCGGCGTCGGCGTCGAGGTGGGGGGCGAGCGACCGCCGTACGTGGAGGCCGAGCGGCAGCCCGCGGTGTTCGGCCCGGACCGAGTGGTACGGCCCGGCGGCGAGCGCCAGCAGGTAGGTGCTGAGCGGCGGGGTGGGGGTGAACGTCCAGCGGCCCTCGGCGGGGCGGCCGGCGATGCCGTTGCCGAGCACCGTCCAGGCCGGGGGCGCGGTGACGGCGAGCTCGAAGACGGCCTTGAGGTCGGGCTGGTCGAAGGCGGCGAAGACGGCCGGCGCCTCGGCCATGCCGCACATGGAGTACAGGTACGTCTCGCCGTCGGCCGGGTCGGTGAAGCGGTGCATGCCCTCCCCGGTGCGGGAGTAGCGCATGTCGGCCTCGACGCGCAGCTCGTGGTCGCCCGCGGTGAGCCCGGTGAGCGGCAGCCGCCCGTCGGCGAGGCCGGCCGGGTCGAGCTCCTGCCCGTCGAGCACCGCGCGGTGGAGCACGGCGGGGCGCAGCTCGACGAAGGTGTCCGCGGCCTCGCGCGCGGTGAAGCGCAGGACGGTGGTCGAGCCGAACAGCTCGTCGCCGCGCGTCAGATCGAGGTCGAGGGTGTAGCGGTGGACTTCGAGTATGCGGGCGCGGATCTGCGCTTCGTCGCGTGTCAGTACGGACATGGCTGACATGCTGCCGCATGGCCGGTGGGCGGTGCAGCGGGGTTGCCATGGCCTCGCCGGTGGCCGGGCCGGTGGCCGCGCCGTCCGCGGAGCGTCCGCGAGGGGCGCGGGGCGCGGGGCGTCCGCGAGGGGCGCGGGCGGTGGTGAGCCGCAGACCGGGTCTTCGTCCGGTCCCGCAGTGAGCCCGCGGCCCCCTCGTCGTCCGGTACCGCGACGCGCCTCCGCACGACGGTCCGCCGCACGACGGTCCGCCGCACAGCCGACGAAACCTGTCGGCCCCGGTCTCCGTCCATGAGGGTGGAAGGACGCCGGGACACGGTTGAGGGGACGATCGAGGGATGGGGACGGCTCATGGACGTTGATGCCGCAGTGTTCGATGTGTTCGGGACGCTGACCGACTGGCGGTCGAGCGTGAGCCGCGAGCTGGCCGGCGTCGGCGGCCGGGCCGGGCTGCGCGCCGACTGGCCCGCCGTCACGGACTCCTGGCGGCGCGGCTACCACCCGGCCCTGGGACGGATCCTGTCCGGAGAGATGCCCTGGATACCGCTGGACGATCTGCACCGTCTCGTGCTCGACGAGGTGCTGACCGCACACAGGCTGGACCGGCTCGGCGAGGCGGAGCGGGACGAACTGGTCCGGGCCTGGCACCGGCTGCGCCCCTGGCCGGACGCTCCCGTCGGCCTGGAGATGCTGCATCGCACCCGGGTGGTCACCGCGTCCCTGTCCAACGGAGGTGTCGGTCTGCTCGCGCGCCTCACCAAACAGGCCGGACTCCGCTTCGACTGCATCCTGTCGGCCGAACTCGCCAGGTCCTACAAGCCCGACCCGCGGATCTACCGCACGGCGGCCGAACTGCTCGCGGTGGAGCCGCGGCGGCTGCTCATGGTCGCCTGCCACCCGGACGACCTCGAAGCGGCGGCCCGGGCGGGGCTGCGCACCGCCTATGTCCCGCGCCCACTGGAGTGGGGGCCGGACGCCGACCCCGTCGGACCGCCCGACGGCGTCGACCTCGTCGCGGACGACATCGTCGCTCTGGCCCATGCCCTCGGCGCATCCGGGGCGGACCGGCCGCTCACCTCCGGCAGCCGGGTCAGCCAGGTGCATTGATCACGAGCCGGCGGTCGCGCCGTCCGCGCGGGCAACAACGCTCGTGATCGATACAGCTAGCCGCGGGCGATCGTCTCGTGGTGGCGGATGACCTCCGCGATGATGAAATTGAGCAGCTTCTCGGCGAAGGCCGGATCGAGCTTGGCGCTCTCGGCGAGTTCGCGGAGACGGGCGATCTGCCGTGCCTCGCGCGCGGGGTCGGCCGGAGGCAGCTCATGCGTGGCCTTGAGGCGGCCGACCTGCTGGGTGCACTTGAAGCGCTCGGCCAGCATGTGGACGACGGCCGCATCGATGTTGTCGATGCTGTTGCGCAACCGCTCGAGTTCGGCCCGGACGGCTTCGTCGTCGAGCGGGGAGCTGTTCACGGACTGATCGGTCATCGAGCGGGTCTCCCGGTTGCGCGTCACGGCGGAGGTACCTGCGGTCACGGTAACAGGAGCGTCCTCCTCCCTTTGTCGCCCGGCCACGGTGCGGTCCTCCCGGGGACGAGGTCCGGTACAGGGCACGCTCCCCCGCCCCGGGTCCCGCTCCGGCCGCTGGTCCTCCCGCCCGGACCGGCTGCCCGCCAGAGGGCGTCCGCCGGACCGTGGGCCGGTCCGCGACGAGGAGCGGACCGGCCCGAGGCACCTGGGTGGTACCCGGGTTCGTCGACGGTGAAGCCGTCCAGGGCGAATCCGGCGGTATCGCTGTCGCCGGTCGTGCGGAGCCCGACCCGGGCGTCGCCCTCGGCGGGGTGCGGTGAACTCGTGCTCCAGGGCGGCGGGAGAGGTCGCGACGGGAGCGGCATGCGGTCGCGTTCCCGCGTCTCCGGAAGCTCGACGGCGGTGACCCACGCGTACCGGCCCGCCGCCTCGTTCTCGTAGCGGAACGCGACCCGGTAGCGGCGGCCGGGGGTGAAGCGGACGCTGTGCGCCGGCCGCGGACACGAACCGGCGCCCGTGCTCGGCACGGGCGCCGGTCGTTTCCCCGCGGTGGTCGGCCGCTCCCCTGACGTCTCTCGGTGGCACTTCTCAGGGGCTCCCGCCGGTGGGTCTCCCCGGGGCTTGCGCGCTGGTCAGCCGCCGAGCTGGCTCGCACCGGCCGCGATGTCCGCCGCGAAGCGGCTCACCTGGGTGTAGACGCCGGGCTTGCCGGGCCGGGCGCAGCCCTCGCCCCAGCTGACTATGCCGACCTGGATCCAGGCGCCGGATCCGTCCCTGCGGAACATGGGGCCGCCGGAGTCGCCCTGGCAGGTGTCGACCCCGCCCTGGTCCATGAACCCGGCGCAGATCTCCTCGCCGGGGACCAGGTCGGAGTAGGCGCTCCGGCAGGTGGTGTCGTCGACGAAGGGCACGGTGGCCTTGAGGAGGTAGCGCTGCTGGCCGCCGCCCTCACGGGCCGCGCCCCAGCCGGCGACGGTGAAGTCGCCCTGGTCGTAGGCGGTGGTGCGGGCGATGGGCAGGGTGGGCAGGTCGATGGGCCGGGCGAGCTTGATCAGCGCCCAGTCCTTGCCGGTGCCGTTGTAGCCGGGGGCCTGGAGGACCCGGGTGGACTTGACCTTGATGGCGCCGGCGGCCTGGAGGTCGACGACGCCGGCGGTGGCGGTGATGCTGCTGTTGCTGCCGGAGCCGTTCACGCAGTGGGCGGCGGTCAGCACGATGGTCTTGGTGTAGAGGGCGCCGCCGCACCCCATGGACAGGCGCACCATCCAGGGGAATTCGCCCTGGGCGGCGCGGGTGCCGCCGACGACGGGCGGGGTGGCGGTTGTGGTGGCGGGCCGGGCCTGGGCGGTGCCCGGCTGGAGGGTGAAGGCGGCCAGCAGTACGGCGCCGGCGGCGAGGCATCTCTTCAGGGATCTGGCGAGGGTCTTCAACGGAAGTCCTTTCGTGGGGGGTCTCCCGCACTCTTGGCAGGCTCATGCCAATTCAGGAATCCGGAAGGGACCGCCGAAGGGGTTCCGTTGGGTGACGGCAGCACACCGCAGGCGTTCCGGACCCTGGGGGATGAGTCCACAAGACGCGCCCTTGGATTATGAGGAGAGAGTGACGTACGCAACAAGAGCCGCCAATAAGCCATTTCTGAGGGCTATTTCAGGCCAATCCCGCCCGGCGCCGCGTTCCGTCCGCTATGAGCCGGCCGACCGTACAGTTGACCTGTGGGCACGGGAACGGGCAGCGACGTGGTGCACGGCTTTCCGCACATCGAGACCGTGCGGTCGGCCATCACCGCGCTCTACCAGCGGCTCTCCCCCGACACGGTGCACAGCTTCGCCGCGAGTGTGCCGCCGGCCGAGGTGGCCTTCGCCGACGCCGACGACCTGCACCTCGGCGCCCAGCGGGTGGCCCGCGCGATGGTGCAGCATCTGCGCCTGCCGGAAGCGCGGATCATCGTGAGCTTCCGCGACATGCACCATGCCGCGAACGTCGAACTCACCGCCGGGCCGGAGTACTTCGTCGAGCTCAACAGCCGGTTCCGGGACCACCGCGAGGACATCGGCGCGGCCCTCGCCCATGAGGTGATGCACATCTATCTGCACCGCCTGGACCTGTCGTTCCCCGGCACGCGCGACAACGAGATCCTGACGGACACCGCCGCCGCCTACCTCGGGGCGGGCTGGCTGCTGCTGGACGCCTTCCGCGAGGACGCCGTCACCTCGCAGAAGCTGGGGTATCTCACGCCGGAGGAGTTCGGGTACGTCCTGGCCAAGCGGGCCCGGGTCTTCGGGGAGGACCCGTCGCCCTGGTTCACCAGCCCGCAGGCGTACACCGCGTACACCGCCGGCCGCGCGCCGGCCCGCCACGACGAGGAGCAGCCCCCGCTGACCGCCGGCGGCTGGGCCGGGCGGCTCCGGTACGCCCGGGAGCGCCGGGCGGCCCAGGGCGGCCGGCCCGTTCCGCCGCCGCACGGTCACGGCGGGCGGGCCGCGCACCCGCCCGGTGGCGGCTACCGCTTCGAGGGCGGTTCCCCGCTGCGGGTGACCTTCCCCTGCCCCACCTGTCTGCAGCGCATCCGGGTGCCCGTCCGCGGCCGGATGCGGGCGCGCTGCGGGCTGTGCCGCACGGTGCTCGACTGCGACACCTGACCTCCGTACCGGTGCGGCGTCCCCGCTCTCCACCGGGGTTCCGCGGCCCGGGGCCGATTCGCGTCCCCTGCCGGGGCGGAGCAACCTGGATAGCAGGTTGGAGGTCTCCGATGAGCACGCTCGAAGAGCAGATCGACATCGACGTCCCCGCGCGGGTGGCCTGGGAGCGTCTGCACCGTGTCGAGGACTACCCGCGGTTCGTGGGCGGGGTCCGGGAGGCGCGGACGGAGGGCAGGCACCGGGCACACCTGGACATCCACGCCGGGGACCGGGTCTACGAGCTCGACGCCGAGATACTCGACCGCGGCCAGGGGCGGCTGATGATGTGGCGCACCATGAACGGCGCCCCGCATCTGGCGGGCACCTTCTCCGTCCTGCCGCTCGACCCCGAGCACACCCGGATCCAGGTCCGGGTGGAGTACGACCCGGACACGGTCAAAGAGGAATTCGGCGGGCCGAAGGGATTCGCGCAGGCCAGTGCGATCGAACGACTCGTACGGAACGACCTCCGCCAGTTCAAGGATCTGGCGGAGAAGGAGCGCACCGAAGGGAAGGACGAGCCATGGCCACGACAGAGTCCATGAGGGCCCGCGACGTCATGCACCAGGGCACGCAGTGCGTCGGGGAGAACGAGACGCTCCTCGACGCCGCACGCATGATGCGCGATCTCGACGTGGGGTGCATCCCCATCTGCGGTGAGGACAACCGGCTCAAGGGCATGATCACCGACCGGGACATCGCCGTCCGCTGTGTCGCCGAGGGGATGTCCCCGGGGAGCGTGCGGGCCGGTGCGTTCGCCGGGCAGCTGTTCTGGACGGATGCGGACGCCTCCATCACCGAGGCCCTGGAGATGATGGAGACCCACCAGATCAAGCGGTTGCCGGTGATCGACGTACGGGACGGCCACCGGCTGATCGGCATGATCAGCGAGGCCAATCTCGCCCGGAACATCCCGGACGCCATGATGGCGGAGTTCGTCGAACGGGTCTACGCGGTCTGACGACGGGCCCGGCTCGGGCCGCTCAGCCGGCTCCCGGGCGGGACGGCAGGGTGTCGATGCCCCGGCGGTCGGGGCGGCTCCCGTCGGGGCCCGCCGGCACCGGGCCGCGCGCGGCAGGACAGCGGTCCGTCACCCCGGCGGCGGGAGGGAACGATGCGATCGGCTGCGGTGGCGGCGGCCGCGCTGCTGGCGCTGGCCGTGGGGACGGCGGGCTGCGGCAGCGGCGATCCGGCCGCGCCTGCGGGCGGCGCCCGCTTCGAGGCCCGGGCCGACCGGATCGCACGCGACTGGCCGGACGTGGGCCCGGTGCCCGGGCGCCATGCCGATCTGCTCCCGCTGGAGGCTGCCGAGCACCCGAGCGGCGCGGCGGGGCCGGCGCTCACGCTCCGGGTGGGCCACGGGGCGTGCGTCTCGGACTGGGGCGCCCGGGTGCGCGAGACGGACCGGCTCGTCGTGGTGGCGGGCTGGGAGAAGCCGAAGGACGTCGACGTCTGCACGGACCAGTTGCTCGTCGACCCGGTCACGGTGCGGCTGCGGAACGCGGTCGGGGACCGCACGGTGGTGGACGCGGCGACTGGGGAGCGGCTGGCCGTGCGGTGAGCCGGGCGGGGGCCGGACCGGGGCCGCGGGGTCGGCGGGGGTCCGGTGCGGGTGAGCGGGGCCGTGCCGCGCGGGGTGGGGGTCTGGGCCGGGGGCCGGGGCCTGCGGGGTGGGGGTTCCGGAACGTATATTTACGGCCCTGGGGGCCACAAATACACGGAAGCTTCCGGAACCCCCACCCCTGCGGCCCCGCCCCCTCCCGCCGGTGG